>JBAYPC010000180.1:0-6029 GCA_041677905.1 Alkalispirochaeta sp.
CCCAACGCCATGGGTCCGATCATCGTCACGGTAACGATGCTCATTCCGTCGGCGATTTTTATCGAGGCGTTCATGAGTTTTATCGGCCTCGGGGTAGCGCCTCCAATGGCCAGCTGGGGAACGATGTGCAACGACGCCCTGGAAGCACTCCGGACCAATCCGTACCAGCTCTTTGCCCCGTCGGTGGCAATCAGTCTGACGATGTTCGGGTTCAACTTCATCGGTGACGGACTCCGGGACGCCCTGGATCCCAAATTGAGGGGACGTTGATGGCACCGCTGTTACAGATCAAAAACCTTCACACCTCTTTTTTCACCCACGACGGTGAAGTACAGGCGGTGAAAGGCGTCGATCTGGAAATCGCTGAAGGAGAAACTCTTGGAATCGTCGGTGAGTCCGGGAGCGGCAAGTCCGTTACATCCCTCTCGATTCTGAATCTTCTTCCCCCGAGCGGCAAAGTCGTAACCGGCGAGATTCTGCTCAACGGAAAAGATCTGGTGCAAGCCGGCCGGTCGGAGCTGCAAAGCATCCGCGGAAACGCGATCTCCATGATTTTTCAGGACCCGATGTCATCCCTCAATCCGCTGATTCCCGTTGGAAAACAGGTAGAGGAGATGATCATCACCCACCGGAATCGTACGCGCTCCCAAGTCAAAAATGACGTGATGAAACTTTTTGACATGGTACAGATACCCGACCCGGCAGGACGATACCGGAGTTACCCCCACGAGTTTTCCGGTGGTATGCGCCAACGGGTGATGATCGCTATCGCCCTCGCCTGCAGCCCCTCACTCCTCATCGCCGATGAGCCGACAACCGCTCTGGATGTCACCATCCAGGATCAGATCCTCGTACTCCTTCACTCTCTGCAACGGGAGATGAACATGTCGATCCTCTTCATCTCCCACGACCTGGGAGTAATCGCTGAGATATGTTCTCGTGTAATGGTGATGTACAGCGGCATGGTTATGGAGACCGCCCGGATTGACGATCTGTTCAGGACACCTGCTCATCCCTATACGATGGGACTGTTACAGTCGATTCCCGGAATCATGCAGGACCGGAGCGTTCCACTGCTCCCCATTCCCGGGTCTCCCCCTGACGCATCCAACCCGCCACAGGGGTGCCCCTTTCACCCCCGGTGCCGGTACGCCCGGGCGATCTGTGCCCGAGAGGTACCGCCCCTGCAACAAATTTCGGAGTCCCACACCTCCCGGTGCTGGCTCCTGGCCGACCAGGCCCCGGTAGAGAACAACCCCTTCGCGCCGTTGAGGAGGCCGAATGGATAGCCCGGATAAAAGAGGCGACACGTTTATGCTCGAGGTCAACGGACTGGTCAAGCATTTCCCTGTTCCCGGAAAGCGAAAATCGGTCGTCCATGCCGTCGACGACGTGACCTTTGCAATCAGGAAAGGTGAAACCCTTGGCCTGGTCGGAGAGTCTGGATGTGGGAAATCTACGGTCGCCCGGACGGTTGCCCGAATGTACAAGCCCACTGCCGGAAAAATCATCCTCGATTCCCACGACATATCGACATTGAACGGGAGGGAGTTGCGCCCGTTCCGCAAGAAGATGCAGATGGTCTTTCAGGACCCCTATTCATCCCTGAACCCGCGCATGACCGTCCTCAGCCTGGTGGCAGAGCCACTGATAGCCCAGGGAATCGTCGACACTGCCAGAGCGGCTCGTGATCAAGTTGTACAGATACTCACCGAGGTGGGTCTGTCGGCAGAGCACTGTTCACGCTACCCCCACGAGTTCTCCGGTGGGCAGCGGCAGCGAATCTCCCTGGCCCGTGCCCTGGTTCTCGGACCGGAACTGGTCATTTGCGACGAACCGATCTCGGCCCTGGACGTGTCCATCCAGGCCCAGGTGATCAACCTCCTCCAGCGATTCAAGCAGGAACAGGAACTGACCTATCTCTTCATCGCCCACGACCTTTCCATGGTCCGCTACGTCTCCGACACTGTCGGGGTCATGTACCTGGGGAAAATGGTGGAGATATGTGACAGCGAAGAGATTTACCGCAACCCCCTGCACCCCTACACCCGGGGACTGCTTGCGGCGATCCCCGTTCCCGATCCCGGTGCAGCAAAAGAGCGTACCCGGTCGGTTGCAATCAGGGGCGATCTTCCCAGTCCCATTTCGCCGCCCCGAGGATGCCGTTTCCACACCCGTTGTAAAGAGGTGATGGATATCTGCCGCCGGGTAGAGCCTCCGCTCCAGACCAAAGAGGGAGACCACAAAGTGGCGTGCCATCTCTACGGCTCTTTACAATGATTCTAAAATACGCCTCAATTACGGTGATTTAGGAGTCTTTAATCATTCAACAAAAAAAAGGAGTATGTTGATGCACATTCGAAAAACAGTAATCGGACTAACACTTCTGATTCTGATCCCCTTCGTCCTGTTCGCAGGCGGAAGCAAAGAGAGCGGTACCACTGCAGGAAAGCCGGTGGAACAGAAACTCACCTTTGCCCTGCAAAACGAGCCCGATGGGCTCGACCCGGGTATTACCAACAATTCATTTGCCTCACCGATCCTCTTCAACGCGTTTGAAGGACTGGTGGTCTACGATGAGAACAACAGCATCATCGGCGGAAGCGCAAAATCCTGGGAGATCAGCGCCGACGGGCTGACCTATACCTTTCACCTCAGGGACAACCTGAAATGGTCCGACGGCACCCCCCTCACGGCCGATGATTTCGTCTATTCCTACCTGCGGATACTTGACCCTGCTTTGGGTGCACAGTACACCGAGATGATCACCGACTACGTCGTTGGTGCCGCCGACTACTACGCCGGTTCCGCTGACGCGTCCAGCGTCGGGATTAAAGCTAAAGACGACTCTACCCTGGTTATCACCCTCAAACAGCCGACGGCGTACTACCTCGGGATCGTCGGGATGTGGGTGTACAGCCCCGTCAACGAGACAACGGTAACTGCGAACGGTGAACGATGGACTCTTTCCGCGGATACCTTCGTTTCCAACGGCCCCTTCAAGATGAAGAAGATCACCTTCGGTGAAGGGTACCAGATGGTGAAAAACGAACACTACTGGAACGCCGACAACGTCAGGCTCCAAGAGCTTAACTTCCGGTTCATCCCCGATCCGTCAACGGCTCTCGTCGCTCTGGATAACGGTGACATCGACGGTCAGTGGGAAATCCCATCGGCGGACCTCCCCAACCTGAAGGCGAACAGCGATGCGTTGCAGATCGTACCGTCCTACGGCACAACCTATTACGAAGTCAATACGACTAAAGCGCCCTACAACGATCCACGCGTGCGCCGCGCCCTTTCGATGGCGTTAGACCGGACTGCGTTGATCGAAAACGTGCTTCAGTCGACGGATCAGCCCGCTTTCAGTCTGATCGCTCCCGGTTACTCTGTTGACGGCGTAGCCTACGAGACCGGCCGACCCAATTACGGCCTCTCTCCCACGGCAGACGTCGAAGGTGCCCGGGCACTCCTCGCCGAGGCGGGCTTCCCCGGTGGCGCCGGATTCCCGACTCTCGAGCTGAGCTACTACACCAACGAGGCGGTCAAGAGTATCGTCGAAGCGATGCAGCAGATGTGGGAAGAGAACCTCGGCATCAAAGTGCGCGTCTCTACCGAAGAGTGGGCCGTTTACTATGAGAACATCCAGGCGCTGAACTACGAAATCGGTGCTATGGGATGGGGTGCCGACTACATGCACCCGATGACCTTTTTCCCCCTGCGGCTCAGCGATGGCGTGGGAAACAACTCCGGCTGGGGCAATCCAGAGTACGATTCCCTGGTGAGCCAGGCGCAGGCGGAAACCGATCCGGCGAAAGCAGTTGCCCTCATGCGGGCGGCTGAGGATATCATGATGGCGGAAATGCCTCTCATCCCGCTGTACTTCCGCTCATCTCCCAAGATGATGGCGCCTTACGTGAAGGGTTGGTACATCACGCCGCTGAACAACATGTACCTCTCAGGTGCATATATCAAGAAATAACGGCCGCCACTACACAGCAGCAAGCAGCCCCCACTACAGTCGGGGCTGCTTTTACATCCCGGACGGCAGTCAAAGGAGCTTTTTCATGCAGATCGTCATAGAGATGGAGAACGGCGGCGAGATGCACTTTGAACTGTACCCCACCAAGGCTCCGATCACGGTAAACAACTTCCGTTCCCTGATAGAGCAGCGGTTTTACGACGGCCTCACCTTTCACCGGGTGGTCAAAAACTACGTGATCCAGGGCGGTTCCGCCGACAACACCTGCATGTGCCCCACCGATGTCACGATTACCGGTGAGTTTGCCGAGAACGGCTATGATACCGGCCTGACCCACACTCGCGGTACAATTTCCATGGCCAGGGACGACGACTTCAACAGCGCCGGCACCCAGTTTTTCTTAGTACACCAGGACGCCCACAAACTTGACGGTCGGTACGCCGCCTTCGGAAAACTCCTGCACGGTTTCGACGTCCTCGACGCAATCGCGGCCGTTGAAACGGCACCACCGGAAGAGGAAAACCGCCCCCTCCAGCCGCAACGCATCGCCTCAATCCGGATCGTAGAACCGGAATAACACGCTTGTAGATACCCCTGCGAATATATAGAATAGGCCCAATGGAATTACAGCAGGAAATCCGGCGGCGGCGCACATTCGCCGTTATCAGCCACCCTGATGCCGGAAAAACGACTCTGACTGAAAAACTACTGCTCTTTGGCGGCGGTATCAGAACGGCAGGAGCAGTCAAGTCCAACAAGATAAAAAAAACAGCCGCCTCGGACTTCATGGAAATTGAAAAACAGCGGGGAATCTCGGTGGCAACCGCAGTGATGTCCTTCGAATACGACGGAAAGCTGATAAACATCCTCGATACCCCGGGACACAAAGACTTCGCCGAAGACACCTACCGTACCCTGACGGCGGTTGACAGCGTCATCCTCGTCATAGACAGCGTGAAAGGCGTAGAAGAGCAGACCGAACGGCTTATGCACGTCTGCCGAATGCGGAACACCCCCGTTATTGTGTTCATCAACAAACTGGACCGGGAAGGACGCCCCCCCGTTGAACTGCTTGATGAACTGGAAGACAAACTCTCCATCCGCGTCCGTCCCATGACGTGGCCTATCAACATGGGCTCCCTCTTCAAAGGCGTCTATAACCTCCACGAAGGCAACCTCTACCTCTTCAATCCGGGCAAGACCACCGTAGAAGACGACCGCCTCCTTATCAGCGGACTGGATGACCCCGCTCTGGACAGAGAACTGGGTACCGACGCACAGCGACTCCGAGACGACATTGAGCTGATAGACGGCGTCTACGACGAGTTTTCGGTGGAGGACTACCAGGCGGGCACACAAGCACCCGTCTTCTTTGGAAGCGCCCTGAACAACTTCGGAGTTCGCGAACTGCTGGAGACATTCATCTCCATAGCGCCGTCACCGGTATCACGGCCAACCAGCAGCCGGATGGTCGCCCCGGACGAAGAGAAGTTCAGCGGTTTTATCTTCAAGATCCACGCCAATCTGGACCCCCGCCACCGGGACCGTATAGCATTTCTCAGAATCTGCTCCGGTATCTTCGAACGGTCCAAACAGTTTCTTCACGTCCGACAGGGAAAACAGGTCCGCTTCACCAGCCCCTACAGCTTCATGGCCGAAAAAAAGCACATTATCGACGACGCCTTCCCCGGAGACGTGGTAGGACTCTACGATCGGGGCGACCTCAAAATCGGTGACACCCTCACCGAAGGAGAAACCCTGGAGTTCCAGGGGATACCCGCCTTCTCCCCCTCCATTTTCCGGGAAATGGTAAACCTCGACCCCATGCGGTCAAAACAGTTCAACAAAGGTCTGAAACAGCTCACCGAAGAGGGTGTCGCCCAGTTGTTCACCATAAAGACCGGCAACCGCCTGATCGTCGGTACCGTCGGAGAACTCCAGTTTGACGTCATCACCTACCGCCTGGAACACGAATACGGCGCCGCCGCCCGGACCCAGCCCCTGCCGTACACCGAGGCCCGTTGGATCACCGCAGAAGATCCCAAAG
>JBAYPC010000181.1:0-6009 GCA_041677905.1 Alkalispirochaeta sp.
CCCCGGGCGATAGCCATCATCGCAAGTGTTGCAACAAAGGGCTGAAGCCGACCGTAGACGACGAACAGGCCGTTCATAAACCCCATACCCGTGCCGACCAGCAAACCCAGAAGAATACCAGCCGGGACCGAAACGCCCGAACGGACGATGACACCTGCAGAGACCGCGCCTACAAAGGCGACCAGTGACCCAACGGAGAGATCGATCCCCCCGGAGATAATCGTGTAGGTTACGCCGATCGCAACCACTCCAAGTAAAGCCGATTGATCCAGGATATTCAGTATGTTGCTCGCCGTCAGAAACCGCGACGATACCAGTGAAAAGAAAATCACCAGAAAGAGCAGGATGAGAAAGGTGCTGTACCGCACCAACAGGTTCCGTAGTGTGGCCATCAAGCAGCCCCTCCCGTCGCAGCTATCTGCATAATCGTGTCCTGACTCGCCTCGTCCCGATTGAGTTCTGCCGCCAGCCGCCCTTCTTTCATGACGAGGACCCGGTCGGATACCCCGAGTATCTCCGGGAGTTCCGAGGAGATCATGATGATTCCAACGCCCTGGGCGGCAAGATCTCCGATGATCGTATGAATCTCCGCCTTTGCTCCAACGTCGACACCCCGGGTCGGTTCATCAAGAATCAGGACGGTGGGACTCAAGGCGAGACATCTGGCGATGATCACCTTCTGCTGATTTCCACCGGAGAGGTTGCGGATCAACTGCATTTGCGACGGCGTCTGAATACGGAGTTTCTCGATGTACTCCGAGGTTACGTCGGCCAGGTGCCGCGCCTTCACAAAACCACTGCGAAAAATGCGGGACAAGAGTGAGATAACCAGATTGTCCCGGACGCTCATACCGAGAAAAAGCGCTTCCGACTTCCGGTCTTCCGGTACGAAGGCAAAACCGCGTCGCATCATTCCCGAAACCTGGGGCGCGCCGGCGTCGACCCCCAAAAATTCGATAGAACCACCGGTGATCGGATCGATTCCCATGAGACCCCGGGCCATCTCCGATCTTCCGGCTCCGACAAGTCCCGATACACCTACTATCTCTCCGGTACGCAGGGTAAAACTCACGTCCCGAAACCCGTTTCCCGACAGGCCTTCGACGCGGAGGATCGTTTCTCCGATCGGGACGTCTCGTTTCGGAAAGACCGAATCAATCGTCCGTCCCACCATCGAGTGCACGACGGCGGCTTCATCCAGGTCCGATATCGCATCGGTCCGGATCGTCTTACCGTCCCGGAGAACGGTGACCCGATCGACAATAGAAAAAATCTCTTCAAGACGGTGTGAGATGTAAATTACCGTGATTCCCTCGCTGCGCAGGTCGCGAATGATCTTGAAAAGGGTTTCCGTCTCCCGTTCGGTGAGGGAGCTGGTCGGTTCATCCATGATGATGATCCTGGCGTTGTAGGAGAGCGCTTTTGCAACCTCAACCATCTGCTGCTGTGCAATTGAGAGACCGGAAATCGGCTGGGTCGGGTCAACATCGATGTTCAGTCGTTTCAGTATTTTGTCGGCCTGCCGGTAGAGTTCTCCGTAGTCGATGAACAGCCCCCCCATCATTCGAGGTTCCCGGCCGAGAAAGATGTTGGCCGCGACGCTCCGGGCGGGAACTACCGACAACTCCTGGTGGATCATGCTGATACCGTGCCGCTGCGCTTCTGCAGGGGTCCTGAACGAAACAGCCTCTCCGAAAACCTCAATCGTCCCGTTTTCGGGGGTGAGACTTCCGGAGATCAGTTTCATTAACGTCGATTTTCCAGCACCGTTCTCACCGACAACGCCGTGGACTGTGCCCGCGTGTACGGCAAATGAAACGTCATTCAGAGCATGAACGCCGGGAAAGTACTTGTGAATACCCTGCATCTTGAGGGAGTACTGCATGATAGGTTGCTCCTTCTTACCGACCGGTTGGGCGCCCCGGATACCGGGGCGCCCAACCTACTTTAGGTGTAAACACGCTCAGTAGCGCCGGTTACTTTGTAACAAGACTCAGCGGAACAGGGATGTACGACGCCACATCAACCCCTTCGAGAAAGGAGACGGCGGTCATCACACCAATTGACCCGATTTCAGCAGGCTGCTGTGCTACCGTCGCGGCGAGGCGTCCACCTTTCACGGCTGCAACTGCGTCGTCAACGGCGTCAAATCCGACAAAGACGATGTCTTTTGCCCGTCCTGCCGCTTCCGCCGCCTGGATGGCGCCGAGGATCATCTCATCGTTATGGGCAAATACCCCGTCGATTTTAGGCTCAGCCTGAAGGATGTTCTGGAATACGTTGAGTCCTTCGGTGCGGTTGAAGTTGGCGGTCTGGGCCGCAACTATTTTTACACCGGAAGCGGCGTTCACCACTTCGTTGAACCCTGCACCCCGGTCACGAGCCGCAGAGGTTCCGGGAATACCCTGAAGTTCTACCACAGAACCACGGCCGCCGATCGCGTCGATCAGGAACTCTGCTGCAACCTTACCACCGGCAACGTTATCACTGGCGATATGGGCAACTACCTTACCTTCGTTGGCGCCACGGTCCACGGTAAAAACGGGGATCCCCGCATCGTTTGCGCGTTTGACACTCGGTGCCACCGCATCGGAATCGGTCGGGTTGATCAACAGTGCATCTACACCCTGCTGGATCAAGTCCTGGACGTTGCTGGCTTCCCGGGCGGGATCGTCCTGACTGTCCACGATGACGAGTTTAACCCCCAGTTCATCGGCAGCAGACTGGGCCCCGTCACGGAGCGTGACGAAGAACGGGTTGTTCAGTGTAGAAATTGAAAGACCGATCACCACACCGTCGGGTTCAGCCGACTCCTTGGCTCCGGACGCAAAGGCCACCCCGCTGACAATGAGAACGAGTGACAGAAGAATCGAAACAGTACGTTTCATACTTTCCCTCCTATATTTTTTCCGGCTTCTACGAAGCCGTTTCGTTTACGCGTTGTACTTACTCTTTTCGGTGAGACAGACCGTGCAGCAAGAGCGCTGCAAGAATCACCGCACCCTGTAATACCTGAGCGATAAAAGGGGATATGTTCAGAATGTTGATTGCGTTGGCGATTATCGCCATCAACAACGCCCCCAGGAACGTTCCCCCAAGTCCCCCCTCGCCGCCGCTCAACGCTGCGCCACCGACGACTACCGCCGCAATCGCGTTGAGTTCGTACCCAAGACCCATAATCGGCTGAGCCGAGTCTAACCGCCCAGTGAGAATCATCCCTGCCAGTGCTGCAAGAACGCCGGATATCACATAGACGGTGACCGTCGTACGCCGAACGGGGAGGCCGCTGAACCGGGCCGCCCGGTCGCTGTTGCCGACGGCGTAGATGTACCGACCGGGAACGGTCATGGTAAGAAGGACCGCCCCCAGGGCGTATACCCCGGCGGTAATCCAGACGGGAGTCGGAATACCAAGGAGTGACGACGTACCGACAAGCAGAAAACCGGCGGGGAGTCCGGTAATCGGGCGGCCGCCCGCATAGCTCAGAGCCAGCCCCCGGGCAAGAGTCATCATACCGAGAGTTGCGATAAACGGCGGAATCCGTCCCAAGGTAATGAGGAGACCGTTGATAGCCCCTGCAAGGGCTCCTACACCGAGACCAACTCCGACCGCCAGAACCACAGGAACCCCCAACTGGAGCACGTCGGCGGTAATCACCGCCGTGAGGGCCAAAACACTCCCCACGGAGAGGTCAATTCCGGCAGTCAGAATTACCAGAGTCATGCCTGCGGCGATGACCGCGTTTACCGATGCCTGCAGCAGAAGGTTGAGGACGTTCTGCATCGCCAGAAACCGGGGAGAGAGCAGGGACAAGGCAAACACCAGAACCGCGATTACAAACAAAAGACCGAAACGGCGGAAAAACGTTCCCACTTCAAAACCTGGGGATTTCAGGCTGTTAGATTCCAGGCTGCTGCTTTTCAAAACACCACTCCCGATGAGAGGATCACATTGGCAAACGGCGTAAACTCACCCGTTCGAACAACCGCACACGCCGAGGCGGACCGCGATTTGAACTCCTCGTGGGAGACGTAGGTCACAGGAATACCTTCAAACAACTGCAGTACCCGGTCGTGAAGAGGCGCGCTCCTGGTCCGCATCTCCTCGGCAAGGGTGATTCGTTCTACTTTCAGCTCCGACAGGACAGCCTGAATCGTCTCGATACAGCCCGGCACCCCCTGGGTAAGGGCGAGGTCGATGCGTTCAACCCCCGGCGGTACCGGAAGTCCCGCATCACCCACAACCAACGTGTCGGTGTGGCCCATCGCGGCGACAACGGCAGAGAGCCGGCTATTGAGAATCCCCTGTTTTTTCATGACCTACGCTCCCAGTTGATGGTGTGACTCCGGTCGGCGGTGTGATCCCGGTTGTTCGTGTAGGTCGACTCAGAAGGGCGCCCCGGCCCAGTCGAGTTCCGGATAACCAGTTCAGGTTGTATGACCCAGGATGAAACCGAGTTGTCCCCGGATTTACCCCCGCATTTATCAAGAAGGATCCGAACAGTGCGCCCGGCGATCTCGTCTTTTGCCTGCCGGACGGTGGTAAGAGCGGGGACCACATAGGACGCAAACGCGATGTCGTCAAAGCCGACAATGGAAATATCATCGGGAACACCCACACCCGCCGTTGCGGCGGCGTTCAGTACCCCAAGGGCCATCAGATCGTTGGACGCAAAGATCGCAGTCGGCATTCTACGGCCCGTAATCAACTCACGGAAGGCGGCCCGGCCACTTTCCATCTGAAAATCACCGTGGACAACCAACGGTTCCAGACCCGCAGCAGCCATAGCCGCCCGATACCCCACCAGCCGGTCTTCGGTGGAAGTCAGACCCGCCGGGCCGCCGATACACGCAATGACGCGGTGCCCAAGCCCGATCAGATAGTCAGTTGCCGCCCACGCACCGGCCCGGTTGTCCGAAAGGACACGATCAATCTCAACCGAATCGACATCACGGTCCACCAGGACGCACGGCGTGTTCCGCCGATTCAGCTTCTCTATGACCGCCGGATCATTCCCCGTCGAAACAAAGACCATACCGTCGACCGCCTTTTCATCAAGCAGGTCGAGATACACCCGTTCCTTCGACGGACTCTGCTCAGTGTTGCAGATAATCACATTGTAGCCCTCGGCAAAAAAACGGTCTTCAAGAAGGCGCGCCATCTCCGCGAAGTAGGGGTTCGTGTTGTCCGGAACCAGAACCCCAACCGTATGAGACGTACGCCGACGAAGACTCCGGGCCAGACCGTAAGGCCGATAGTCCAAATCCGCAATCGCCGCATGCACCCGGGCGCGCAGCTCATCACTTACCGGACGCGTATCGTTGATGATGTGACTCACCGTCGCCGTCGAAACACCGGACCGCAGCGCCACGTCTTTCATCGTTGCCATGCCCTCTGTTAACCCCTGTAACGTACCCGCAATCGTTTGCGTAATCGATTACGTGACTGATTTATACCCAGCGTACGCCACATTCAGCGATCTGTCAAAGAAATTTATATTGAACACAAGATGTTCTGTGATGCTCATCCGCCACACCGGTCGGCAACAACCGCTCGGATAGAGTCAAACTCGGGCGCAAAATGAGACACGATGACGTGCCGGGCCAGATCGTACACCCCCGAAGCAGTTGCATCTATTATCAGCGAGTCGGACGTTGCCAGAAACAGAGGATCCGCGGCGCCAAGAACGGTGTCAGGAGATGAGACCGCCTGGACCCGGCACACCACACCCCGTTGCTCCAGCACTTTTTGAAACATAGCCGCGTGCTTCCTGCTGTACGACACCGGCGCGTCAAAACAGACCTCCACCGTTACCGGACCACCCTGTAGAAAGGACAACGTCTCCGCGGCAAGGTGAATCGCCCGGGCCATCAGCGTTCCATCACGTACCCGGCCGTGAACCCCGCCAATGTCCCGAATCAACCCGTCGTCACACTCAAAGGTCCGAACCCCTCGCAGGTAGTTGGCCACCGTCAACAGAACGTTGTGGCCGTCAATTCCCAGAACAGG
>JBAYPC010000182.1:0-6003 GCA_041677905.1 Alkalispirochaeta sp.
AGACATCCCGGGAACACGGGATTCTACAAAAAAGTTGTTGACAACGGTCATGATTGCAGGAAGTGAAATTTCTCGACCGTCGTCCCGGGAAACCACCGTTTCCTCACGTTCGCCTCCCGCACCGGGACCAGCGGCCTCTTTGGTCCGGATGATCGTTTGGAGAGCCTCCCTGAGTTCAGACCGGATCACGTCAGGAGGTGAATCACCCTCGATTACCAGTTGGGCAACACCGTGGAGCTGTAACGGATACGTTGAAACTACAAGGTCGTGCCGCGCCGCATCGGGAGAATTAACAAAATCCGGATCCCAGCGGGCGTCGATCCGGGCCCCGTGAGGAAGTACCTCCCGCACTAACGCTCGGAGGTAATTGGACATCCCCAGACCCTCATAGCAGAGAATCCGCACCGAAATCTGTGCCGCCCGGCGCTGCCGAATCGTCTCGATGCGGGCACTGATCGCGAGGACCACGTTCGTCAGTTCGCGATGAACGACCTTCGGTACCAACCCGCTTATAAGCGGTGAGATACTAAAAAGAAACTCCCCGCACAGGGCGGCACCCTCAGGAGTGTCTTCAAGCATCGGATACGGGTGCAGGACGAACTCGTGCCACCGGGGAATCCGCAGATCGAGGCGCCGAATAGCAGCAGCGATCGTCATGCGCAGGTAATCCAGTAAAGCGCGGTCGTCATGAAGCCACGTTTGTTCCTTTTCCTCCAATACGCCAAGGGTCCGTTCGATCACTTCCTCTACCAGGGGCCGCAGCGTACCGATAAGTTCCACACCGTGGTTACCCGGGGGAGCGGCGACCTCGCATGACGACAGAATACGTGCGAGAAGTTCCGTTTCGGCCGGAGAAAACTCGATAGACCCGTTGACATCCGAGGATCTGTCGGGATCAGACACAGGAAATTGACCAAGAATCTCTTCGGCCGCAGCGAAAAACGGCTGTGGTACTTCGACGGCGTAACCAGGCAGCGACGACATCTGAGTCCCGAAAGCGAGGCGATGATGAAGCACAAAGAGGTATCCGTAGACAACACCGGTGTACGCCGGTGAGATTGTAAGACCAAGCACCTCCTCGGCCGCACCAATTGCGGAGAGTATTGCCTCATGCTGTGACGGAAGCCCCATCGCGTTTACGGCGCGACGGCATCCGGCGTCGGCATCCGTACTGGAAAATTCCAGAGTGTACAGTGGAAAAAGGGCGGGAAACGCGGCTATGAATGCGAGCCTCAGCGAAATTTCGGAACCAACGACACGGACACCCACGCCTTTCTGTCGCTCGATCAGAAACGACTCCGGCAGGAGGGCGTCCAGGCTGGTTATATCTGAGCTTACCGTGGAGTCGCTTACAGAAAAGACATATGCCAGTTCGGCGAGTTTGATCCAGTCTGCCGCCGTGATCAGGTAGAGGAGAACCATTAACGGCCGCTCCTGTAAATCAACCGCCTCACCCCCAGACCCTCCAAGTGTGTTTTTCAGCACTCCTTTCGGGAGAGGGTCTATCAACCGGATTCCGTAGCCTCTCCGTCGTTCAAGGCGTATTCCCCGTAACGCGAGACTCCGCTCCAGTGTCTCCAGGTCTCGATGAATCGTACGGACCCCTGCCTCCGTCGCGTGGGCGATCTGCTCGATCGTGATATAGCCTTCGGCGGTTGCAAGCAGTTGCATGATCGCCTTGACGCGACGTTTCATCGTGTTATGTCTCCTCCCACGGGACCGGCCCGGACGGGACCAGCGCCGCAGCAGCGCGACGGTTTTCATCAGAAGCGTGGCGGCCGGTGTTGCCAAGGAGCTCCGCTCGTAGTGCGTCCAGACTGGACCGATCAACGCCGCGTAAACACGCTTTGATGTCGGGAATAGCGCTGACTGAGACGCTGAGTTCGTCGACACCCAGGGCGAGTAGTGTCAGCGCGGTGTCCGGGTGGCTTGCCATATCGCCGCATACGCCCACATGGATACCCTCCTTGTGGCTACCTCGAACGATCTGGTCGACGGCGCCGATCACTGCGGGATGAAACTCACTGTAGAGTGAGGCCACCCGGGCGTTTCCCCGATCCACGGCCAGAAGGTATTGCACCAGATCGTTGGTTCCGATGCTGATAAAGTCGGAGCGGGAAGCCAAAGCACCGATCGTGAGTACCGATGCGGGCGTTTCCACCATGATACCTACCGGTACATCTGATCCCGAGGCGGTAAGAACCTCCCGGACGGTCTCAATCTCATCCACAGAGATCACCATGGGAATCATCACCTTGATCGGGTGGCCTTCCGCCGCAACCTGGGCGATCGCTTTAAGCTGAATGTGAAACTGCTCATCCCGGGCCATAAGAAAACGTATACCCCGCTCCCCAAGAAACGGATTGTCCTCCGTGGTCTGGCGGGCGTACGGGAGGGGCTTGTCGGCACCACAGTCGAGCAGGCGGACAATCACCGGGTGGGGAGCGAGGGCCTCACACACGCGGCGGTACTCATCGGCCTGTTGTTTTACCCCCGGAAAATCGGAATAACGCATGAACAGAAACTCACTTCGAAACAGACCTACACCCCGGGCTCCGAGTGAGGCCGCCATTTTTGCCTCGTCTCCGCTTCCGACGTTTGCGGCGAGATGAATCTCTTCACCGTCCGAGAGGGTCGCACTGTGTTTATGAGACCAGACCATCCGATGCCGGATCGCCTCACGATTCTTCTGCATCCGCGCGGTTATCTCGGTAAGGTCGTCTTCCGCTATCGCCGTATCGACGGTTCCTGCATCGCCGTCTACCATGACAAGCTGGTTACTCCGGACGGCTGACACGAGGCCCTCCACACCGGTGACACAGGGAATCGAGAGTGAACGCGCAAGAATCGCCGCGTGAGAGGTGCGTCCCCCTTTTTCCGTCGCGATTGCCGCTACTTTTTTTATATCCAGACGCGCCGTTGCCGACGGCGTCAGCTCTTCGGCCACGATCACGCTGTTTTCCGGGAGAGCTCCTGGATCGGTGATCGATCCGTAGTAAATTGCCTCGGCGATCCGCCGCCCGATATCGCGAATATCACCGGCCCGCTGTCGGAAGTACTCCGATTCAAGCTCTTCAAACTCGCCTGCCGTGGTTTCTGCAAACGTAACCACCGCCTGCTCGGCGATTGCCAAATCCTTCATGATCATCTCTTCAACCGCTTCGGCGATATCGTCGCTGGTAATGATCTCGAGATGGCCTTCGAATATCTCTGCCTCATCATCGCCGACATTTTTTCTGACCCGCTCAATGAGGGACTCGTAGTAACGGCTGGTGACTTTGACACCACGGTGAAACCGCTCAAGCTCACTTTCGGTTTCACGACGGGCGTGGGTTTGCCTTGGAGCTGCGTCCTCACCCGGCGAGTTTGGACCGGTCCTTCCCAGCGGTACCTCCCGTTCGTGGAGAATAAAAACGCGCCCCGCTCCAATGCCGGGAGACGAAGCGATCCCTTTCATCATGCAGTTCCCCCCGGTTGGACCAACCGTACCAGAGCCTCCATTGCGGCCTCTTCATCACTACCGTCACAGGTAATCGTGACCTCGTCGCCGGTAACAATCCCGAGTTTCATGATTTTGAGCAGACTTTTCCCGGGAACTTCCCGTTCGCCTTTCGTTAGAGTTACCACCGCCTCAAACCCCTTCACAATCCGGACAAATTCATTAGCCGGCCGTGTGTGTAACCCCTCTTCGTTCAGAACCGACAGGTTTTTCTGAATCATCAGTCCAGTTCTCCATTTTCCAGTGCCAGGGAGAAAGCGTGGAGCACCTCGCGGATTGCCCCAACAGTACCCGCAGCCCGGAGCGCCTCGATGTACGTCTCGCTGTCACAGAGCTCCGCAATCTGTGGAATTGCCTCCTGATTGTGTTCCTCCCGATTGACAGCCCCGGCAAAGATCAAAATATCCACCGGATCGTTGTCTTCATCACCGAATTCCACCGGTTCATCCAGTGTAACCAGGGCGTACCCCGTTTTAAGCACTCCATTTTTCGGCTTTGCGTGGGGCAAAGCGATCCCTGGTGCGATCACAAAATAGGGGCCGATCGTCTTGTGGTTCTCGATGATTGCATCGATATACCGCTGTTCACACAGACCTGCCTGCACCATCAAATCACCACCAATTCGTACCGCCTCTTCCCAGTCGGAGGCGTGGGCGCCGACCATAATAGTCTCAGTGTCGATCAATCGCTGTACAAAAGTCGCCATCTCATTCATTCCTTTCTATTACGAAAATATCCGGCCGACACCGGCGCGCTCCCGCCGCACGGCAGGAGCCGGTTGACCTGTTATTATCCGGTTCGTCCTATTTGGACTCACCGGCCAGTTCTTTCACGATATCATCGTATTCCGGTGCGTTGACGAAATTCGTGATACTGAAATGCCTGGCATGCGGCGTCGCCGCTTTTGCCCGTTCCGTCAGATTGACGTGGGAGATCACAAGCTGTGCATCCTGGGGAATATCGTCCACTGAGGCGTGCTCTACAGTGACACTAAGTCCCGCTGCTTTCAGTTTTTTCTTAAGCCGATTGGCACCCATCGCGGAAGAACCCATTCCCGCGTCACAGGCAAAGACGATCTTCTGTACTTTTCCAAGCTCCTTAATCGCATGCATCTGGTCTTTCGCCTTGGAAAGAGACACTCCTGCGTCTTCCTGCCGCTGGTTAAATCGGCGGACGAAGGGCATAGCAACGACGAAACTGACAACAGTTGCGACGACTACACCGGCGAGAATCGCCAGATGACCTCCCCGGGGAGCAACCGCCATAAGCGCAATGATACTGCCTGGAGAAGGAGTCGCAACTGCTCCTGCTCCAAGAACGACAAATACGAGTACTCCGGACATACCACCGGCGATCACCGCCAGGAGAAGAGCCGGGTTCATCAGAACGTAGGGGAAGTAAATCTCATGAATACCACCAAAGAAGTGGATGATGATCGACCCAGGGGTCGAGTCTTTGACCGCTCCCTTGGAAAAGACGAAATACGCCAGGAGAATGCCGAGTCCGGGCCCGGGGTTAGTTTCCAGGAGGAAATAGACCGATTGCCCAAGATTCTGTACCTGAGCAGCGCCGAGAGGGCTCAGTATTCCGTGGTTTATGGCGTTGTTCAGGAAGAGGATCTTTCCCGGTTCGATAAAAATCGATGCGAGCGGGAGAAGTCCTGCCGTCACGATTACATCGACACCTGCCTGCAGTCCCGCAGTAATCCCGATTACCAAGGGGTTTATCGTTACCAGAGCGATACCAGCCAAAAGACCACCGATGATACCGGCGGAGAAGTTGTTGACGAGCATCTCAAAACCGACGGGAATGTGCGGCTCAACAGCCTGGTCAAACTTCTTGATCGCCCACCCGCCGAGAGGTCCCATGATCATTGCACCGAGGAACATTGGAATACCGGCACCGACGATGACACCCATCGTCGCGATCGCACCGACAACACCACCCCGAATGTTCCAGACCATCCTGCCGCCGGTAAAACCGATCAACAACGGTAGGAGGTATGTGATCATCGGACCAACAAGTGCGGCAAAACGCTCGCTGGGAATCCAGCCGGTAGGAATAAACAACGCGGTGATAAGACCCCAGGCGATAAACGCGCCGATGTTGGGCATCACCATTCCGCTCAAGAACCTTCCAAACTTCTGGATACGAGCTCTCGTACCCATCGCTACTGCTGCCATACAGCCTCCTTATATTTGAACTGATTATTATGCTGGTCCCGTTCAGGCAATACCGCAACAAAAAGCAACACGTTTCCGGCACCTGGACGGCACCTGTCATTTGGCAGAACCGTTTGGGCCAATCCGGTTTGGCAGGAGCGCCTCCATGGCGAACCACCTTGACACACCAATCCACTTTAGTGTTTAATGAAAACATATTCATGGAGGGTAATATATTGCAACTCAAAAAACACCGAGGCCTACTGGTGGTTTCGGTCATAATAATGACAATGTTATTCGCGGCAGGCTGCCAGGATAAGACTCCGGCAGCGTCCAAGGTAG
>JBAYPC010000183.1:0-5987 GCA_041677905.1 Alkalispirochaeta sp.
CCGGGAAGGATATGTGGTTATCGCACCGGAACTCCCCGGCCATGGACTGTCAGGGGGAAACCGCGGCGGTATTGACGATTTTCGGACCTACGGAACATTTCTCGATACGGTGATTAAACTCATCGCAGGGGATGCGCCGCGACCGTGGCATGTCGTCGGGCACAGTACCGGAGCCCTCGCGATTTTCGAGTATTTGCGTGACAATACCGCCGGCACCGATCCGTTTGAAGCCGTGATTTTGGTAGCCCCCCTGATTAGAAGCTGGGCGTACGGCGCCGCCCGTTTCGGCAGGTTTATTACCAGTCCCGTTATCGATACCGTTCTCACTCGGTATGACTCACCCCTGGGAGTACCGCAAATGCCCCTTAGCTGGTTTGACGCCCAGGTTGAATGGAATCGTGAACTGCAACGCAACGCCGAGACCGAACCGCCGGTCCTGCGTGAGCTTCTGGTTCTCCAGGGTAACCGGGACACCGTAGTGGCCTGGCGATACAACCGCAAGATCATCCGGCAGGTCTTTCCCCTGGCAGAGTACCAGATGATCTCTGGAGGGACTCATACCATGCTGCAGGAAGAGACTCCTCGGCAGGACGAAGTACTTGATCGGATAATCCGTTACGTGGGCGGAACGGTCGAGTGAGCGAGCCGAATTGTCTGATCTCCGTGGTCATCCCGGTATACAACCGGCGGACCATGCTCCCCCTGGCAGTCGAATCGGTCCTTTCCCAGACACTTCCAGCCGGATGGGAGCTGGAGCTCATTATTGCCAACGACGGTTCTGATGATGGAAGCGAATCGTGGGCTGAAGCGTGTTCCCTCCGGGAGTCCCGGGTAATGGTCCTTCATCTGGAAAGAACAGGCTTTCCTGGTGCGACACGCAACAGCGGAGTCCGTAAGGCCCGGGGAGGTCTGATCGCCTTTCTCGACTCCGACGACATCTGGCTGCCCGACAAACTGCAAAAACAACTGCCCCTGATTGTCGATTGCCAAGGGGCTCCACGGTTGTCCCATACCCTTGAGCGCTGGGTACGCAACGACCAAATTGTCTCCCAGAAAAATCTGTACAACCGACGTGATGGAGACATCTTTCGCGATGCCCTGTGGAAATGCACCATCGGACCTTCTACCGTAATAATGGACCGATCCCTTTTTGTGACACTCGGTGGTTTTCGGGAAGACCTTGAAGTGGCCGAAGACTACGAGTTCTGGCTGCGCGTCTTGTGTCATACGACCGTTTCATACATCGATCAACCGCTGACGGAGAAACGAATGGGACCCTGGGAACAACTTTCGACGAAATACGGTCAGATAGAGGGGTTTCGGATCGCTGCTCTTCGGAATCTGGTAGACCAGGGTTACTTTACCCGCCACCGTTCTATGGACGATCAAAGGCGGGCCCGGACTGTACTGACAAAAAAAATCGCGATATACGCTGCCGGCGCTCGGAAGCGGGGACGTAGTGCGGAGGCCGAGGAGTGGGAACAGGCTGCACAGATGTATCGAAATTGAAGTTCCCTCAACAACATCCGCATTTTTGACGCAGCCGGTGAGGTGAGGTATGATTCATTATATGTCAGAAAGACAGATGCCAGGTAGATTGATCGCCCGTATGCCCGCCGTCATCGTTGCCGGCGTGGTTCTCGCCGGACTGGCCCTGGGTCTCGCCGGTTGCAGTGCCGACCAGAAAATCGTACTCAATGAAAACGGTTCCGGTCAGGGCCATCTGGATATCCGTCTGGATCCGGTGTTTGTCGCCTATCTTTCCGATGTCGGCATGGGATTCGGTGCACATACCGATGCACCCCTTTTCGACGCCGAGGCAGTTCGTGGCGCCTTTGCCGAACGGCCCGGTGTTACTCTGAACTCCATAGAGGTACCCCGGCGGGACCAGCTTATTCTGGACATCTCCTTTGAGTCGGTAGAGCACGTCCTTGCCATGGAAGGGCAGAGTCTTGCCAGATTTCTTCGTTTTGAACGAACCAAAGGTTTCCGCCGGATTGCCGCCGAGATCGACCGGCGGGCCATAGAACACTTTACCGAACTCAGCGGTATTGATCCGGTGGTGGTAGAATCCCTCATGCCTCCCGTTCCCGGCATGTCCCGCCGGGAGTATCAAGACCACCTCGCATGGGCGTTGGAAGAGTACACCCATGACCGTTCTCTGGATGCGGTGTTCCGGGACGCAATGGTCGTTACAGACCTCTTTCCCAGCGGTAAGGTGGTGCAGCTGGACGGTGGTGTTCGTCAAGGTGACGGCGTTCGCTTCAATACCTCACTGGTAGAGGCGGTTACAACACCAAGACCGCTGCGGTATTCAGTGGTGTTTGTACCCTGACCGGCTTCACCTGACCGGCTTCACCTGACCGGCTTCAGCCGGGCAGGTGTACCGTTGTAAGAGGACTACCTCTCGGAGAAACCGGCCATTTCCCGCATCTGACGAGCAGGCCCTTCGTCCAGGTCGGGGTTCTTGTGCACAATCGCCTGTACACCCGTAGCCAGACCGTACAGGTTGATAAACCCTGTCGCGTCGTTGTGGTCGTAACTGGATTCACCAAAACTTGCCAGGTCTTCAATGTACAGTGAGTAGGGTGACTGCCGGCCGGCGATGATGATATTGCCTTTGTACAGGACGACCCGGACCGATCCCGTTACGTACCGCGACGCAGTCTGCATATAGGCGTCCATGCTCTCCCGGAAGTGGGTAAACCATTTGCCCGCGTAGACCAGATCAGCGTAGTTCAAAGCGAGCTGGTTCTTCATACCCAGGGTGTCAAAGTCCATCGTTATCATCTCGAGTTCACGCAGCGCTTGGTGCAGGATAGTCCCGGCCGGAGTCTCGTAGACGCCGCGACTTTTCATGCCGACCAACCGCGTTTCCACCAGATCGGCCCGACCGATACCGTTCTCACCACCCAGCCGATTCAGAGTCTGCAGAATATCAAGGGGCGGCATTTTCTTGCCGTCCAGCCCGACGGGGATTCCCTTTTCAAAGTCCAGGGTGATTTCGAGTTCCTTGTCGGGAGCCTCCTTGGGCGATTTTGAGAGTTGAAACATCTCGTCTTGCGGCCGGTTCCAGGGGTTTTCCAGATCTCCCCCTTCGTGACTCATGTGCCATATGTTCCAGTCCCGAGAGTAGATGTTCTTCTTGGAGATGTTTCCGATGGGGATGTTCTTCTTCTCGGCGTATTCAATGGCGTCTTCCCGGCTGTGGATGTCCCAGATACGCCACGGTGCAATAACGTGCAGGTGCGGCGCCAGCGCCTTGTAGGTCAGCTCAAAGCGGACCTGGTCATTTCCTTTACCGGTGCATCCGTGAGCCAGAGCGTCGGCTCCTTCCTTTAACGCCACGTCGACCTGGTGTTTTGCCTGGAGCGGACGGGCGATAGACGTTCCCAGAAGGTATTTACCCTCGTAGATCGCACCGGCCCGGAGCATGGGAAAAAGATAGTCCCGGGCAAATTCTTCACGGATATCACGGATAATCAGTTTGGAAGCGCCCGACTTGAGCGCCTTTGCTTCCATGTTGGCCCAGTCTTCGTCCTGACCGACGTTAGTACATATCCCGATGATCTCCGCGCCTTTGTACTGCTCTTTCAGCCAGGGGATAATGATTGACGTATCCAGTCCGCCCGAATAGGCAAGACAGATCTTCTCTATGGAACCGTTCGGTTTCTTCATGTGTTTCTCCTATTTTCGATTTCCGACAGCGTTTCAGCCAGAAGTTTGAGTCCTCGTTGTAAGTCCCTGCTGGAAATGACCAGGGGCGGAGCTATCCGCACCACGTCGGTACCGGATCGGAGTACCAGCAAACCCCGATTTCGGGCTTCCGGGATGATCTCAGCGAAGAGTTTTTCCTGATCCGGTCCAAAGTCTATCCGGATTCCCCGGAGCATACCCCGCCCCTTCAGATCGTCCACAAAGGGGAAACGGTCCTGAAGTGATTTCAGCCCCCGGTCCAGTTCCTCCGCCCGGCGGCGAACCGTATCCATGAAACCCGATTTTGTAATGCGTGCCAGAACGTGGAGCGCCGCCGCAGTGGTAACCGGTCCTCCGCCAAACGTCGTCCCGTGATCGCCGGGCACAACAAGGCTGTTCACCCGGTCCGGGATAAGCGTGGCGCTCAGAGGCAGTCCGCCGGCCAGGGGCTTTGACAAGGTGAGGATATCCGGCGTCAGGCCCGTTTTTGTACAACCAAAGTAGTCGCCCAGGCGCCCCAACCCCGTCTGTATTTCGTCTACGATCAGCAGTACGTCGTGCCGGGACGTCAGTTCATTCAACGTCCGGGCAAACTCCGGCGTGACCGGCGTCAATCCCCCTTCGCCCTGTACCGGCTCAACGATGACGGCGGCAAAGGTGTTGTCCAGAACCGCTTCAAGGGCCGCCGAATCGTTGAATGGCGCCGTTTCAAATCCGGGTACCAGAGGCTCAAACTTCTTTCGGTACGCTTCTTTCGGTGTTGCCGACAGGGCACCCATGGTACGACCGTGAAATGCATGCTCAAAGCTGAGAATCTTGTGGTGCCCGGTTCCACGAGTTTCGTGGGCGTAGAGCCGTGCGTACTTGATGGCCCCTTCGTTTGCTTCGGAACCGCTGTTTCCAAAGTGCACGGCCGTAAAGGGCGCTCGCCCAACATCACGAGAAAAATCGAGAAGACGATATCCCAGCTCCAACGCCGGCGGGGTAGTGTAGAGGTTGGAGACGTGGACCAGTTCGTTCATCTGATGAGCTACAACACGGGCCAGCTTTCTGTCCCCATACCCCAGAGCGTTCACCGCAATTCCTGCACCAAAATCGAGGTACCTAGTGCCGTTGGCGTCCTGGACGTATACACCCTTCCCCCGGACGATCTGCAGCACCTCTCGGGCGTAGTTCCGTACAAAGGGCGTATCTTTTGTCAGTGCCGCGTGTGCCATTCATTTACTCCTTGGCGAACTGCTGTGCGTGGTTTCAATCTCCATCAGTGCACCGTTGTACCCGTATCACCTGCGAGAAGGCGTTGTAGATCACCAGGTTCCCGGTAACCCCCGATGACGATGTTATCCAGCCCCATTTTGATTGCGGCAACAGCGGATCTGAGCTTGGCGGTCATGCCGCCGCGAACGGTACCGTTCCGGACAAGGTCTTCTACCGCTGCAATCGGGACGTCTCGTATAACTGAACTGCCGGAGTTGAGAACGCCGTTGATGTCCGACAGATAACACAGCGTGACGTGGTGTCCATCCCGGGCCAGTGCGGCCGCCAGAGACTGGGCCGCCTCGTCGGCGTTGATGTTAACGCCGTCACCGGTGCGGTCGACACCGACGGAAGCGACAATCGGAAGAAAACCCTGGGACAACAGGAGGTGTACCATCTCGGGCCGCACCTCTTCGACCGATGCGGTCCTGCTGAGGGCGGCGGGATCCACCAGTTTACCCAAAAAGAGTCCGCCGTCGGCGCCGGTCAGACCCGCCGCCTTTAATCCTGATACCCCGGCGCGTCGGACAAGCTGGGTGTTCACCCGCCCTGCCAGCACCATATCCGCCAGTTCCATCTCTTCAGAAGAGGTAACCCGAACCCCGTCGGAAAAGGTGACCTCTATTCCCAGCCGTTGGGAAAGTCGGGTCAAGGCGGCACCACCCCCGTGTACCAGCACGGCTCGCCCGGTGTACCCATGGAGCTCCCGGAAAAGCATGTCCGTTATTGCGCCGTCCTCGGCAACGGCACCGCCGATTTTTAGTACGACACAGGACCCATCGTCCATACTCACAGTTCCCCAGGGTGAAGCAGCCCCGCTGTCTCGTCCAGGCCAAAGAGGACATTCATATTCTGGACCGCCTGCCCGGAGGCGCCCTTCCAGAGATTGTCCATGACCGACATGAGAACGAGGGCGTTCTCCTCTTCCCGCCAGCCGATACGGATCGAGTTGGTTCCCCGGATTTCCCGCGTTTCCGGTGGCCGCGTTCCGGTTAGCTCCACAAAGGGTTCTGGGTTGTACCGATCCTTGAGCG
>JBAYPC010000184.1:0-5981 GCA_041677905.1 Alkalispirochaeta sp.
CCGGTTCTCTCCGGCCCCGCCGCACACGGGAAAGCTCCACCCGGCTCCGATCGTTTTTCAGTTTTTAGACAGCCGTCGGTGAAGACGGTACACTCATGCTATGTGTATTACCGGATGCTTGCCCCGTCCCGGCGCCACCTCCCGCCGCTGTCTATTTGTTTTCCTCCTCGCTGCTGTTTTTTCCATTGGGGCGTTGTCGGCTCAGACGACGGTGCCGCCGTTTGTTCCGGGCGACAGGCTGGAAATCGTCGTCCGGTCAAACTACTCGGTTCGCCGGGACGGGCGGTACACCGGGCACGTCCAGCGGGAGACGCGGACCTGGCTGGTCGCCGGAGAGGAAGCCGGCATCGGGGGCAAAAGCGGCGTCGGGGGCAAAACTGGCGTTCAAGAAGGTGATGCAAACTCGGCGCGAATATATCGGGGCGAGTTTATGGCTACGGAGAACACCATCCGGGATCTCAGGACTGTAGCGAGTGCCCTGACGGAGCGGGCGGATATATCCGTCCGGTATGACGGGACCCGGCTGGTCGGCGTCGGTGGTGCGCCTGCAAACCAGGGGATTCCCACAGTCCCCCGGACGGTCACGGCCGCTCAGGGGTGGGAGGCTCCGGCGGTGGTGCGGGTCAGTTTGCCCGGCGGGGCCGTCCGGAGTGTTCCTACGGTGATCGCCTACCGTCCGAAGGGATACGAGGTATACCAGGGTGCCCAGGTATACCAGATTGAGTTTGGTTACTCCCTCAGGTGGCCGATTACGCCGGTACGGCTGGAAGAGCATCCCGCGGTGGGGCTCTTTGCGGTAGAAGACCTTCCCGATGGGGCTGTTCGCATCAGTGGAAACCACCAGGGTGTGATTCTCCTGCCTTCGGAGGGTGGTGTACCGGTCCTTCACCGGACGGATATCGTTGAGCAGATCGTCTCGGCCGACGGTGGGGCGGAAGAACGCCGTGGTTTTTTTCTGACGTGGTACTTTGGACCGGCCCCGCCGGATGACCTCCTTGCCCGGCTGCGCAGGCAGGAGATAGACGACGTCTCTGTGGAGCGGGACGGCCACGACCGGGTCCGCCTCTCTATCCGGAATCTCCAGTTTGTGGCGGACCAGGCGGAACTGCTGCCCGGGGAGGGTGGTCGCATTGACGCGATAACGAACCTCCTCAGAACTGCGGGGGAGGCGACGATCCTTGTTACCGGGCATACCGCCGACGTCGGGTCCCGGGAGAGTCAGGTTGAGCTTTCAATTGCCCGGGCGCGCCGTATTGCCGATGAGCTGATTGCCCGGGGTATTCCGCCGGGACGGATTCGGTACGAGGGGCGGGACGGGAGTGATCCTGTGGGGGACAACTCTACCGACGCGGGCCGCGCCGCCAACCGGCGGGTAGAGATCACCCTTCTGTCCGAATGATACGTCTGTCCGAATGAACCGGAGGTTACCCGGGTGTCACACCTTGCGTCGGGTCGTTCCTGTTGATACCGTGTCAGCCATGACCTGCTCCAAGATCAGTTTGCCCGGAGCGTGGAGAACGAGTCGAGTATCGCCACCTCGGGTGCGTCCGCGTCTAAGAGTGATGCTGACGGTAGTTTTTTCGGTCGTCCTTTCCATTTCTGGATGTACCTCATTTAGTGCCTCATCGCCGGATGTGTCCTCTTTTGACGCGCTTGTCGAATGGTCTGCCCAGTATTGGAGCGAGGTTGTACCGTCTGAAGTTCCTGGTGTCTCAGCGATTTTCTTTACCACCGACGGTCCGGTGCAGGTGATACACTACGGGTTCTCCGATGTAGAACGGACTCTTCCGGTGACGGAGGCCACGGTTTTTCAGGTCGCCAGCATCTCGAAACCGGTCACCGCTTACGGTGTCCTGCAGCTTGTAGAAAACGGTCTAGTCGAATTGGATGCACCGGTGGAAGAATTCCTCCGTAGTTATCGGTTTCCCCATTCCCGTCGGGCCAGTGATGGGGTCACCATACGCCGACTTTTGAACCACACGGCCGGACTGTCGGTGACGGGCTATCCCGGGTTTTCTCCGGAGAAACGCCTGCCTTCAATTGAAGAGTCCCTGGCCGGTAAGACGGGACGGTTTTTTGGGGTCTACTCACCTGGTCCGGTAAAGATCATCCGGGAACCCGGTGCCGGGTGGAAGTACTCGGGCGGCGGGTATACGGTTTTACAGCTCATGATTCAAGATGTTTCGGGAATAACCTTCGCTGAATACATGGAAGAGCAGGTTCTGACGCCCCTTGGTATGGAATCAAGCACCTTTGATCCCGATCGGGTCGTCCCTGGGAACCTTGCTTCGGGGTACAATGCCGGCGGAAAGGTCCTTCCGAACTATCGCTTTACTGCCAAGGCTGCTGCGGGGCTTTACAGTACAGCTGGGGACCTGGCTCTCCTGCTACAGGACCTGGCTGCAGGTGCCGCCGGTCAACCGGGTGTGTTGACGGCGTTGAGTTACACCGAGCTAACCCGGCAGTACATCACTGTCGAGGGACCGGTTGCAATGGGTCTGGGTTTTCACCTTGAAACGTTGCCGGACGGGTCGACTTTGGCCCACCATTATGGCGCTAACCGGGGCTGGCAGTCCTTCTTTGGTGTAAACCTGGATTCAGGAGAGGGTTTGGTCATTCTGACCAACAGTAACAGGGGGGTGGGTCGGGTTATTGATCCAGTCGTCGAAGGATATCGGACGATGGCTGCAAAACGGGGTTGGTAGTGTCATGGAGAAAAACGAAAAAGCAATTGCTGAGGTATGCGGCCTTCTGGAGAAAAGCCGACGGGTGGTGGTACTCACCGGGGCGGGTGTCTCTGCGGAAAGTGGTATTCCCACGTTCCGGGACGCCCAGACGGGGCTGTGGGCGCGGTACCGGGCGGAAGATCTGGCCACGGCGGAGGCGTTCCGTCGGGACCCTAAGACGGTCTGGAGCTGGTACGCCTGGCGCCGTTCGCTTGTGGCGTCTGTAAAGCCCAACCGTGGCCATTACGCCATTGCACAACTGGAGACGCGGGTCCCTGAGTTTACGCTGGTTACACAAAACGTGGACGGTCTGCATCGGGTTGGGGGCAGTAAGAATGTCGTGGAAATACACGGGAATATCCTTCGGGTGCGCTGCTTCGAGAACTGCGTAAGTTACACCGTAGGGGATTCATCAAAAGAGGCGCGATCGGTCTTTGAATGGGACGAAGCGGTTGGTGCCGGGGCAGCTCGGGACAGCCTTATTCCGGTGGTCCCCCGGTGTCCCGTCTGTGGGGACTACCTGCGTCCCGATGTGGTCTGGTTTGGGGAGAATCTCTCGGAAGCGGCCATTGAAGCGGCCTTTGGGGCGGCGGAAAAGGCGGATCTGCTGCTGAGTGTGGGGACGTCGTCGGTGGTCTACCCGGCGGCGATGCTGCCGGAAATTGCCGCACAGGCCGGGGCTAAAGTGGTGGAGATCAACCTGGATGAAACACCGTTGTCCCCGCTGGCGACGATATCGATCCGTGGTCCCGCCGGGGAGGTTCTTCCGCGTATCCTGGACGGTATGTAAAAAACTACAGATTTTTGAAATTGTGCTATGTAGATGAATGACAATACCTGGGCTACAATGGGCGCATGGGCTATGTCGAAATATCCGGAATGGATGGTGTTGAGTTTACCTGGAACGCCGGGACTGGCCCTTACAGCGGTGATGACCCGGCGGCCACGCTGATTGTCGGGCTGACCGACTGTCATGTGTGCCACAAAGTGGTGAAGGTGCTGAAGAATCGGGGGATGGCCTTTGGGTATGCTGACCTGGATGCGCTGCCTCACTCGGTCCGGGGCCCTTTTTTGCGGGGGCTCAAGAGTCTATTACCGCCCCAGGGGCTTCTGACTCCGGTTCTTATCACTGATAAAGGCGCTTTTATCGCCGGGTATAACGCGGAACGGTGGGCTGAAGCGGGGCTTGATATCGGTGCCGATATGGCCGGCCTGTGACGTCCCGTAATTGTAGATATACAACGGAGGAATAGGTATGCGGAAATTTGCTCTCTTTGCTTTTAACGGTGATCCTATGTGTTTTATCCACGTGCTGCTTAATGCGCTGGACTTGAAGGAAAAGGGGCATGAGGTTGCCCTTGTGGTCGAAGGAAGTGCTACTAGACTGGTGAAACTCCTGTCCGGCGGTCCCGGTCTGGAGGACTTTGCGGAAAAGAACCCGCCTATGCACAGGCTTCTTTCGGAGAACTTTGTCAAAGTCCAGGAGGCGGGGCTGATCAACTGTGTGTGTCAGGCGTGTGCCCAACAGATGGGGGCGCTGGAGGATGCAAAAAAGGTCGATCTGCCGCTGTGTTACGACCTGAAGGGACATCCGTCCATGAGTCGCTACATCGCCGACGGTTATGAGATTATCTCGTTCTGACGGTAGCGGTTGAGTTGATCCGGGGATCGACTCAGTCCATGGACACGTTGATCAGGCCGCGTCGGCTCAGACCGCGGACGAAAGCGTCTACGACGGCGGGATCGAAGTGGGTTCCCCTTCCTTCGGTCAGTTCACAGAGGGCCCGGGACATGTCCATGGCCTTCCGGTAGGGTCGGTCTTCTATCATGGCGTGCCAGGCGTCGGCTACGGCGACAATTCTGGCCATCAGGGGTATTTCATCACCGGCGAGTCCCCGGGGATAGCCGGTACCGTCGTACCGTTCCTGGTGGGACAGTACGATTTCACTGACGTCCCGAAATGACTCGAACTCCGCCAGGAGGTCGGCGCCGTATTCGGCGTGCCGTTTCATGATGATCCACTCGTCTTCATTGAGGGGGCCTTCTTTCAGCAGCACCCGGTCGGGAACGCCCAGTTTGCCCAGGTCGTGGAGGAGCATGGCATCCCGGAATGTCGGGGTGATGGTAATGTCGAGTTCTTCGGCGATAATGGTCCCGTAAAAGAGGACATCGTTGCAGTGGTTCGCAGTGTAGTGGTCCCGGAGATCCAGGGAACGGGAAAAACCCATGGTCAGATCTTGCATACGTCGCTCCAGTTCCGCCGCTTTTGTCAGGGCTTCCTGAAAGAGGCGGCGGGTGATGAGGTTGCGGATTCGGGCGTCCAGTTCTCTGATGTTTATCGGTTTTGCCAGATAGTCATCGGCGCCTTCTTCCAGACCCCGAATACGTTCTTCTGTTTCCGACCGGGCGGTGGTCAGTATGACCGGGATGGTCTGGTACGTTTCATCCTCCCGGATGCGGCGTAACAGGTCGTACCCGTCCAGGCGGGGCATCATGAGGTCCGACACGACGACGTCGGGCGTAACCGAGGGGAGTTTTTCCCATCCGTCCTGTCCGTCCACGGCGGTAACGACTCGGTGGCCTGCAAGGGTCAGCATCTGCTGCACGTACGTTCGCAGATCCGTATTGTCTTCTACGTACAGAACGGTACACCCCGCCGTGTCGGAGCAGCCGTCGCCGTCGGCACGACCGGTGTCGGCGGTGTGTACCGTCGGGTCGAAATCGGTAAGGCGGATGTTTTCCGCTTCGATATACGCCAGATGGGTGAGTTCAACTTTTCCGAAGTCGACCTGTCGGCGGGGGGTGCGCCGCCGCTCCGGGCCGGTGTAGGGGGAGCCGTCACCAAGGCAGTCGCTTTTCCGGCGGTCCCGGCCGGAGCGGTTGCTCACGCTCTCGGGCATTCGGTCTTCCAGGTCCAGGGGAAGGCGGACGGTGAATGCGGTGCCCTCGTCGGGAATGCTCTTCACCTCTACCGTTCCGTGCTGTATCTCCGTCGCCTCTTTCACAATGGTGAGACCGAGACCGGTGCCGTCGTAGCGGCGGGTGCTGGAGCTGTCGCCTTGGTGAAAGCGTTCAAATAAGGTGGAAATCTGGTCGGCAGGAATACCGATACCCGTGTCGGCGACGACGATGCGGGCGCAGTTTTGGTCCCGGCCGACCCGTATGGTTACCTCACCCTCTTCGGTGAATTTAATGGCGTTTCGCACCAGGTTGGTGATGATCCGGTCCAGTTTTTCCCGGTCAAGGTAGAGGGGC
>JBAYPC010000185.1:0-5954 GCA_041677905.1 Alkalispirochaeta sp.
CATTGGTAGGCGGCATTTGGTGGCGATAACCAGATCTTCCCGTTTACCTTTTATCGCATTTCCCACAAACTCTTCGCTCTCACCATTGGAATACACGTCAGCGGTGTCAATGAGATTGACCCCTTGGTCCAGGACAAAGCCGACGAGCTTATCGGTGGCCTTCTGGTCCAAATTTCCCATATTCATCTTCTGTCCGAACTGCATCGTTCCAAGGGCAATCTCACTCACTATGAGACCACTGTTCCCCAGTCGTCTGTATTTCATTGAACGCCTCCTTACAAGTACGTGGTCGGGCCCACCCTGATTACAAAATCATCGCGGCATTAGAATAACCTATAAGGATAATAGTATCAGACTTCAGCCTCCGGTCAAGAAAACTGTTACCCATCCGTGGAATGTCGCCGGTTCGTCCGAACCAAGACCCCCACAACGGTTACGATAAGCGTAATTACCAGAAAATGGACAAACATGTCTTTCTGTATGGCCCCCCAGATCATGTACAGCGAACCCATTGCGGCAAGTGCAGGCGTTATAAACCGACTCCACAGACCGCCGTCCCGGTACGTCCGTACTACCCAGATGTATATGGCAATGTAAATTACATAGAGAATTGCAATGGGCAGTTCCGATATATCCATAAAACCATCCCACCATCCGTTGAAGTTACCGTACCAGACCACCAACCAGATCAGCGACAGAGCCATACCAAGAAAAGCCGAGTTCCGCGTACTGTTTGATCGGGATTCTACCTGGCAGAAATGGGAAGCCCAGGGCCCCATTCCGCGGCTGGCAATGGCAAACATCCCCCGGGCCGATCCCATGATCAGACCGTTCAACGTACCAAGGCAGGAAATCACCACAAACACCGTCAGTATTGTCCCGCCAAGGGTCCCAAACACCAGAGAAAGAACTTGTACCGGTGCGGCATCACCGGCCTGAATTACCTCGGCGTTGGAAAGGACACCGGAAATGCCAAGGTAATAGGTCATGTACACCACTATAATGACAGACGTGCCTACCACCAACGCCCGGGGTAGCGTCTTTTTTGCATCCCGAAGTTCGGCGTTAATAGAGGTGGCTATAATCCACCCTTCGTAGGCAAATGCCGTTGCCAGAGTTGCCACCGCAAGGCCTCCTCCCTGGGCGACTCCTTCTGCGGCCCGGACGAAACTGTCTACCGTCTGACCTGTGGACAGTCCGACCACCAGTCCTACAACTCCCACCAATCCCAAAGGAATCAGTTTGATGATCGTCGAGGATACCTGCCACTTCCCGGCAAGAACGGGCGAATAGATGTTCAGCAGAAAAAATCCTACCAGGTAGATAACGGCGATCAACCAGAGCCCCCCATCGAGTCCCAGGAGCCCCATAGTGTAGTTTGCGGACACCCAGGCAAGAACCGAAACGAGGGATGGGTAGTACATAAAGTTCAGAAACCACGCCACATAGTATCCCGCTACTTCGCCGTATGCCGCTTCGAAGTAGTCTACTACGCCGTTCACCCGTTCAATTCGAGTGGCCATTTTGGAAAAGACGTAGGCTGTCACAACCATGATCGTCCCTCCGATCAGCCACGCCAGAAGTGCCGTGGGCAATCGACCACCCGAGGCGATAAGAACATCATCGGCTTTGAAAAACACACCTGAACCGATAACTATACCGACTACCATAGCAGTAGCGGTCCAAAAACCGTACTTTTTCTGCAAATCTTCCATAATGAGAATTTCTCCTGTTAGTAGGGTCGGGCCACTATATCACGGCCTACGCAGAAAGCAACAGTGCCGGGATAAACTGGACGGTATACCCGGTGCTGCGCTATTGTTGTAGCAGTCATGCGTCTTCCCGAACTAGAATCTGCAGACATCTCATATCGCTTTCTCGGGGCAACAGCGCTGAACCACTTTTTCAGACTTCCCCAGAGCCCGGTTCTGTACGCCGCAGCGGACACGGACTTGACCCAGCTTGCAACTCTCTACGATGACCCAACTTTTCCGGGCCATCCCGCTTGGGATCTGGTCGTAAAATCCGGCGGGCGGGATGTCTTTATCAAAGAGGAAGACGGCTTCGCCGCTCACAGGCGGGATCCTCTTAGTGAGTTTTCCTGGGATCCTCTACGACGCGCCTTCCACGACCCAATGGGTCTCTATCCCCTGCTTAAGGAAGCGCGAACGCGCCTGAAAGTGAAGTCTTTTTCGGATAACGTACCTGTCGGCCTTGACGAGTTTCCTCACCTCCGGGAGATGATCGGCAGCCTGGATGCACCGGTTGCCGCAGTAGTAGCTGCGCGGTTTCCCATCAGGCCCATGCCGTCCTCGGTGCGGCCATGGTCACCCGATCCGACGCTGCCGCCGGTCTTTCACCGAAACGTCCTTACCGAGATCATAAGCGGTCCCTGGCCGGCACGAGGGCTGGAGATTCTCCGCCGTACCGGATATCTGGCCGATATCCTTCCCGACCTGGACGCCTTGAACCGGGTTGAACACAGCAAGGAAGGCCATCCTGAGGGAAACGCCTGGAAACACACTTTAGAGACCTATTCCTACCGAAAAACCCGGGATCTGACGGTTGGGCTTGCCCTGTTGTTCCACGATATCGGGAAAGCGATATCCAGACCAAACGGCGCCCGCCGGTTTGACGGTCACGCAGATATCGGAGCAAATCGAGCCGTGCAGATACTCCGCGGCCTCACCTTTACCGAAGAGATGATATCGGCGGTCCGTTGGCTCATCCGGTACCACATGATTCCCGGAGCTCTTCTCCGGCTGCCGGATCATCGCCGTGACCCTATCATGGCGTCGCCTCTGTTCCCGTTGTTGTTGGAGGTGTACCGATGCGATCTCTCGTCGACCTTTCGGGGGCCGGAAAACTACTACGCGGCGTGCACCATTTATCGACGTTTTCTGAAGACCCGCAGACGGAGAGAGCTGTATCCCTCCCGGAAACTGGTCGCCACCTATCTGGAGTAGCCCATTCTGGAGTATTCTATTGGGCCCACGGAACTTCAGGGATTTAACCGCCAAACCGCTCCATCAGAACCGCCCGCAGCCCATTCAGGGTGTTGTCAACGACGATTGACCGCTTTTCCAGCGCCAGGAGGCGTGCCAGCCGTTCGGGGATTTCCGGTTCATGCCCAACGGCATGACGGCATACCTCGACAAATTTTCCGGGATGCGCCGTTGCCAGCGTTACGATGGTGACATCAGCGCCCGGTTCGGCGGCCAGACGCCGGCGGGCGGCGTACACACCCGTTGCGGTATGGGGACAGATGAACTCCCCCGTATCGGTATAGACGCTTTTCATGGTGCGGTAAATAGTCTCATCGTCGACGACAACGCCCGAAACGACACTGCTGATATCAAGGGCACCCTCGGAAAAGATCGACTGGAGTCGTTCAAAATTGCTGGGATTCCCCACATCCATGGCGTTCGCCGGTGTAGCGATCGACGGTCGCGGTGAATAGACCCCCGTCTTGAGATATTCGGGTATGACATCGTTGGCGTTAGTCGCGGCGATAAAGTCGGACACCGGCATGCCCCACCGCCACGCCAACACCCCTGCGGTGAGGTTGCCGAAATTACCGCTGGGAACGCAGAAGACCAGCTCATCCTGGAGCTGTTCCTTCAGCTGGGAAAACGCCCAGAGATAGTAAAAACTCTGCGGTATCAGACGTCCCACGTTGATACTGTTGGCCGACGTCAACTGCAGCGTTTTCTGAAGCTCCGGATCGACAAAGGCCTCCTTGACCATACGCTGGCAGTCGTCAAAAGACCCCTGTACCTCCAGAGCGGTCACGTTTCCCCCCAGGGTGGTCAACTGCTGCTCCTGCAAGGGGCTTACCCGTCCCGATGGGTAGAGAATGACCACATCGATGTTGTCCCGACCGTGAAAAGCGTGTGCTACCGCACTTCCGGTGTCACCACTGGTGGCGGTAAGTATGACCGCCCGTGCTTTCCGCTGAACCAGTTGCTCTTCCATGACAGCTGCCAAAAAAGACGCTCCAAAGTCCTTGAACGCACACGACGGCCCATGAAACAGCTCCAGAATGACGACTCCCGGTTGGAGGCGGCTCAACCGGGGTTCAAAAGGAAACGCCTTCAACGCCAGAGTCCGTGCCGCCTTCGCATCGTACTGTTGTGGAAACAGAGCCTGGATCATGGCGCCGGCAACATCGACAAAAGACGATTCTGAACCGAAACTCCGGATAAGAGCCCGCAAATCCGGTTCTTCGGCGGGGTGGTAGAGACCCCCATCCGGCGCGAGACCGCGTAGTACGGCCTCCCCGAAATCAACCGGTTTTGCATTTTTGTTTCGTGTGCTGATAAATTTCATGAGCCCTCTCCCGCTTTTCCCTGGTTTACCGTTGTACTCACTCTATCCAGACAGTACCATACTCGCAATATGGGTATCCTGCGCTGGGCGGTTCCGTTACTTCTGCCGATTCTCTTTTTTACCGGATGTGTTTCTCAGTTGCAACAAGAAGAGTCCGCCCAGCGCGCCCAGTCGGTCACAGCTACCGGCGAGCCTGAGTTGGCCGAAACACCGGCTGAAGCGAATACCATTTATGAGTCGTCCGGTCCAATCCTGACAGACCTTACGGATAACAATCTGTTGTCCTACCTGGACGACACAATCACCGCCCCCTACCGGATCGTTCGAACACCGGAAGAACCGTTGTTTCAAATTGCCCTCGCTCCCGGTACGGATAAACCGGTCCTGATGGCTTTGGTCACGGACGGGAAGCATCTGGCGTTGTACCAGGACCCCCTTGACGAACAAGGCCGGTCACAGGGAAAAGCCGTCACGGAAATCCAGGCAATAGACGTGGTTATTCTTGAGACCGTGCCAATTGCGATCGATCCCCGGTCCCAACGGCCCAATGGGTTTCACCTCACCGTGACGGGGCCGGACCGGCAGGGCGAACTCTTTATAATCGCCACACCGAACGGAAGTTATTCGGTCAGAACACCCTATTCAACGGTAAATCGCACCGTTTTGCGGGACCTCAATGGCGACGGTCTCCAGGAACTGGTACAGTACTCCCGAGTCTTTGAAGCGGGAGGACGGCGGGAAATTATCGTCGATGCTTTTGAATGGGATGGCGCAGGTTTTGTCCATACCCGTTCCCTCCCCGTTCTCCGGCGGGTGAACGAACGGCTGAGGAAGCTGCAGAAACAACTTGAGCGGGCGGGCAGCGGTGAAACCCGTTTCGAAGGCGCCCTTCAGGGAGAGCCGGGCGCACCGGTTCCCTCAAAAGTGTTGCCCCCACTGTCGGTACGGGTCCCGGAACTCGCGGAATTGACCCTTGATCTGGGCGCCCCCGAATGGGAGTTTGGGCATGATATCGCCATATACCACGAAGACAACAGCCCGCTGGTGTACCGGATACGTCTGGCGGTGACGGCAAATCCGTATCGCCCCGTCCCGGTAACGGTGATCGGTCTGGATTAAACGACGGGACAAGAGAGAACAGGACAAAAAGGAACAGAGAATGTACAAGTACATTATCGACGGCGGCAACCCCATACACGGAACTATCCGAGCATCGGGCAACAAAAACGCCGCCTTACCGTGTATAGCTGCATCGTTGCTGACGACTGAACCGGTACGTCTGACCAACGTGCCCGATATTGAAGACGTTCAGGTCATGGTCGAAATCCTGCGCAGTCTTGGCGTAAGAGCAACGCAGGAGCAGCCGAATACGTGGGTATTTGACAGTTCATCCCTGAAAACGTCGGTCATCACACCGGATATGGCGCAGAAAATACGGGCCTCTATTCTTTTCGCCGGCCCACTTCTGGCACGGACCGGATCGGTAACCCTTCCTCCCCCCGGCGGCGACGTCATCGGCAGACGGCGTCTGGATACCCATTTCCTTGCGCTGGAGGGTTTGGGTGCCGAACTGCACTACGACGGGGTCTTCGTCCTCAAGGCCGGTACTCTCACCGGAGAAGATC
>JBAYPC010000186.1:0-5916 GCA_041677905.1 Alkalispirochaeta sp.
CCGGGTTCAGACGGAGATCGGCATTATGGGTGAGAACATCACCGTTATACCCGGCGATCAGGATCAGGGAGATATCGTCTCTCGTCCGTAAGATGGAGTTGAGAAACGAGGTGATTCTGTGCCGGGCCTCTTTGGTCTCTTCCGGGTTATGCGCGTTCTTGCGGTCGAGGTACTCCTGCACCTGGTCGTTCAACTGAACAACCTGGGCAATACTCTCCATGTTGGTGATATACGACTCGATACTCGCCTGAACCTGGGCGATAAGCTGAGCCGTGTAGTCCCGGGATGTCTGCCTCACCGCCTGGGTGGTAAAAGCGTATGAGATAAACGCCATCACCAGGGCGGTGGCAAAGACCAGAACGGCAAAAGCGAGGGTGATAGTCACCTGGATGCGCCGGGACCGTCCGTTCATGGGACCTTCCGGAGAATGGTATCCTGGAACTCCCGGGGGGTATAACCGGTCTGTTTCTTGAACGTCAGACTGAAGTAATGGGCGTCCCGGAAACCCACCTGTTCGGCTATTTCATAGACCTTGAAAGCGTCGGAGCGCAGGAGCAGTTTGGCCTCTTCCATGCGCCGTTCGGTCACGTACTCGACGAAGGTCATACCCGTGTGGGCCTTGAAAATCGGACTGAGATGGCTTTTGCTGACGGCCAAAGCGGTACAGACCTGCCCCAGGGAGAGATCGGGATCGGCGAAATGGGTGTTTATGTAGTCCCGGGCGGCCAGGGCCTTTCGGTGGGAGTGATCCAGCCGGCGGGTATCGAGAATCTGCAGCGTCTCGGTTATGAACTCACGGAACCAGCGCTCCATTTCGTCCAGGGTTTTCATCTTCGAGAGGTGATCGAAGGGGTTCACTCCTAAGGAGGGGACCTCCCGGTAGTCGACGCCGACCGTCTCCACGGCGCTTATGGTTTCGGCCAGGAACCGGTGCATAAACACAACGCAGCGGTGAATATCGTCACTTTCCGTTCGAACTGCATCAACTACCCTTTCAAGGGCCTCTATGACGTCTGCTTCAGACCCGGTCTTGACGGCGTGGAGAAAGCGATCCCGGGGTTCCGACTCAAGCGGTCCGGTTACGCCGGACGGCTCGCCCCGGGCCTGTTGAATGGTGATGATCTGCCCCGGCCCCAGGACGAACCGGTAATCCAGGGCCATTCGGGCCTCCCGAAAGGTGTGTACGGGAGCGGCCAACCCGGATTGCCCGTCACCCACACCGATCGTCACCGTGCGACCCAGCTCCCGTTCTACCCGGTCGGAGATTTCTTCGGCGACGGCGAGGGCCGAGGCAACGGGAACACCTTCTTCCGGTACTGAAAGCAGCACCACTGCCTCCTCTTCAGGGGTGGAAAACGAGACGGCGCCGTCGATTTTGGCCACCGTCTCGGTGACCAGATCGTGGACCGCCAGGTCCAACAGTCGGTCGTCTGCATCGATATCGTCGGAATCGGTGGTATCGGTCGTATCCGGGTCGACGACGAGGGCGATACATGCCGGCCCCGGTAAATCGAGGTCCAGCAACCCAAAAGAGCGCATTTGTTCCGCCTCGGAAATGGTATCCCGGACAAGGTGGTTCAGAAACCGTTCGCGATAGACCGGCAGGCTTGCCCGGACCTGCTCGTTTAACCGGTCCAGCTTCTGTCGGTAGTCCCGCTCGGCGTCGAGTTCCCGCCGAAGGGAATCAAGTACGACCCGCAGTTCATCGGCGGTGATGGGTTTCAGCAGAAAGTCCTGCACCTTGAGCTTTATGGCGGCCTGGGCGTATTCAAACTCGTCGTGACCGGTCAAGAGCAGCGTCTTTATGGCCGGGTACTGTTCGCCGATGGCCGCCGCCAGTTCCAGTCCGTCGACAAAGGGCATACAGATGTCGGTGAGGACCACGTCGGGACGGAGTTCGTCTACTGCCTGCATCCCTTCCCGACCGTCCCGGCACGCTCCAACGAGTTCAAAACCGTGGGCGGCCCAGTCTATGGTGGTAGCGATGCCCTCCCGGACTACGGGTTCGTCGTCTATGATGAGGAATCGGTAGGCCATGACAAAAAGGTATACCACATCAAGGGTATGTAGAAGCTGGTCATACTTTCCATGGGTCGGAAGAAAGCGCTATAGTCCACGCTATGGAATGGCGAGCAAGTCATATACTGGTGAAGGAAAAGGGTCTGGCCGATCAGATTCTGAAAAAGCTGAAGGGCGGCGCCCGGTTTGATGCGTTGGCGAAGGAGTTTTCCACCTGTCCCAGTAAATCAAAGGGCGGTGATCTGGGGTGGTTTGGCCCCGGCAAGATGGCGAAGCCTTTTGAGGAGGCGGTGGTAAAGCTTCGGCACGGGAAGATATCGGGGCTCGTCCGGACTCAGTTTGGGTACCACATTATAAAGAAGACGGGCGAACGCTAACGCGGCGGGGTCTTCCGGGAGGCTGGAGCAGGCTGCGGTCAGGGCTCTTCACCCCAGGCAATAGTGACGCCGGCTACGTCGGCGACGGCGTTCAGGCCTTCTGTGTCGTGGTACTCTTCCGACGCCGGCGTGGCAGATACGTCACCATTGCTGCGGGTAAAGCGGGTGGCGGCGTGTTTTGCCGCTCGAACGACCAGCCCCGATTCGGCAAACTCGAGTATGCCGTGACAGGTGCAAACGTAGGTGTTGTCGGCGTCTTCGATCTTGATATAGAAAGCGGTGCCCCGGACACCGGCAATTGTGGACGGTGTCTGTACGCGGAAGGTGTCGTCCGGGCCGGTTCCGACCGACTCCAGTCCGTTAAAGACGGCGGCTATGGCTCCGTTGCGGATGTCGAGTCCCACCGATGGATCTACCAGATCCAGGGAGAGTCGGGTGTTTTCCTCTATACGAAGGGCGTTTCCCGTACCGAAGACGATATCCGCGGTGCCGTCGGGTCCGGTCTGAACGACGCTGTCCCGGCCGACGGAATCGCCGATTGCGGCGTCCTGTCCGTCCATGGTGACGGCACCGGCAACGTACTCGAACCGTGCGGTTATTTCTGCGGTGCCTTTGGATACGGCCGGCGAGGAGGTTTCACGCCCGCCGCCGGCGGATAATGCGGCCGGCACCATGAGGCAGAGAACAACTACGACGGCGGCGGTACGGCGCCACGGTGTCATAAGATCACTGTACATACGGATATTATATCATATCTGAGTGATATCACCTGAATTTCCAACCGATCCGGGAAAAACCCTGTCGGCACCGGTGGAAACTGGGCAGAACGAAGTTCATCAATATTCTTGATTGAATATGAGAAAAAATGGGCGATTGGGGCGAAAGCATTTGACAATCGGTTGGTGATTCGGCACAATGGTACTGTCATCAACGACGTTATTCCCACTTTTAGGAGTCATATATGAAAACTAAAGTCGATCCTGATCTTTGCATCAGTTGTGCGGTTTGCACCAACATGGCGCCGGATATCTACGTTATGAACGACGACGGCGTAGCTGAGGCGGTAGCTGAGACTGTTCCTGCGGGCATGGAAGACCTGGCCCGGGAATGTGCTGAAGAGTGTCCCTCTGAAGCTATTCTGATCGAGGAATAGGAGTCCTAACGGGCTGTAAGCCCGGACGGGCTGGTATCAACCCCGATGGTGAGTGCACTGTCGGGGTATTTTTTTGTCCGGAATGTGGGTGCGAGGACGCCCGGGAAGGTGTGGGGCGTAAGGCGGCGCGGGGAATCGGTTCTAATTTTGAAAATAACGGTGTGAATACTTGCCTCTTTCCTGACCACATTGGTAATGTTACTGAAATGTTTCAAGGAGGTACGATGAAACGCTTTATTATTTTTCTATTAGTTCTGGTTGGGACCGGGACAGTGGCCTTTGCAGGGGGAGCAAGTGAGAAAGCGGCTCCGGCAGACAGCGACTCGGGATCGAGGTATGGGGGAACCCTGGTGTTCGCCCGCTCGGGTGATTCTGTAGGTCTGGACCCGGCGAGGGAGACCGACGGTGAGAGTTTCTACGGGAGTACGCAGGTGTTTGACAACCTGGTTGAGTTTGTTCCGGGAACTACTGAGGTACGACCCGCACTGGCCGAAAGCTGGGAGATCTCCGACGACAACCTGGCGTTTACCTTTCACCTGCGTGAAGGGGTGACGTTCCACGATGGGACGCCCTTTAACGCCGATGCGGTGAAATTCAGTTTTGACCGGCAGTTTGTCGAGAGTCATCCCTACTTTGACCTGGGGCCCTGGAAGTACTGGGGGTACATGGGTATGTCGGATATCGTCGACAAGATCGTCGTCGTCGATGACTACACCGTCCGTTTTGAGCTGAAGAAGGTGGAAGCGCCGTTTCTGGCAAACCTTGCCATGGACTTTGCCGCTATTGTCAGTCCCACCGCTGTTGAGAAGTTTGGTGAAGACTTCAAGAACAACCCTGTAGGAACCGGTCCGTTCAAGTTTGTTGAATGGGTCAAGGACGACCGCATTGTGGTGGAACGGAACGAGGACTACTGGCGCCGGACTGCGTATCTGGACCGTCTGATTCTGCGGGTGATACCCGATGCCACCGCCCGGTACCTGGCGCTGCAGAGTGGTGAAGTTGACGTGATCGACTTTCCCTCTCCGGAAGACATTGAGGCGATGGAACAAAATCCCGAGATTGAGCTGATTCAGCAGCCCGGTCTCAATGTGGGATATATCGCCATGAACAACGATCGGAAACCGTTTGACAACGTCCTGGTCCGTCGGGCGATGAACCACGCGATCAACAAGCAGGACATCATCGATGCCGTCTTCGGCAGCGCCGGTGAAGTGGCCAAGAACCCGATACCGCCGACGATGTGGAGCTACAACGACGACATTGAGGATTACGATTACAACCCGGAGCGGGCTCGGGAGCTTTTGGCCGAAGCGGGGTATCCCGACGGGTTCAAGACTGATCTGTGGGCCATGCCGGTCAGCCGTCCTTACTTCCCCGACGGGCGTACTGTTGCAGAAATTGCGCAGGCCAACCTGGCTGAAATCGGTGTTACCGCCGAAATCGTCAGTTTTGACTGGGGTACGTACCTGGACCGGACCGACAGTGGCGAGCACCAGATGGCTCTTCTGGGCTGGACCGGTGACAATGGTGACCCCGACAACTTCCTCTACGTTCTGTTGTCCAGTGAAGCGGCCAAAGTTCCGGCCGGTAACATCGCCTTCTGGCGGAACGACGAGTTTGACAGTCTGATCGAAGAGGCCAAGACGACGTTTGACCAGAAACGACGGACCGAACTGTACCGGAAAGCCCAGGAAGTCTTTCATGACCAGGCGCCCTGGGTACCTATTGCCCATTCGGTTGTAACTGTTCCGGTTCGCAACACCGTCCGTGACTTTGTCATTTACCCCACGGGTAAGAGGAAGTTCTACGACGTGTGGCTGGACAACTGATTGAGCTGGAGGCTTTTAAGCCGGCTGGGCTTTTAACACGGCTTGGCTTTTAACGGAGATCGCACAGGCGATGAATCTATGTTAGACGGCAGCCCGGCTCAATTAGGCCGGGCTGCTTTTGCTATCACCTTCCGATCCGGGGGGCGCGTTGGGGCGGTGTAACAAGGATGTTGAGATATATCGTACGACGGTTACTTCTGCTGATACCGACTTTGATCGGTGTCCTGACAATTGTCTTCTTCATGGTTGCCCTGAGCCCCGGCGATCCGGCCCGTGTCATGCTGGGTGAACGGGCCAATGCGGAACAGCTGGAGCAGCTGCGCCATGAACTCGGCCTGGACCGGCCGCTCGGTGAGCAGTACGTCCGCTATCTCGGACGGGCGGTTCAGCTCGATTTCGGTAAATCCATCAAGACGGGTCGTCCGGTGATGGAGGAAATTAAGGAGCTTTTTCCGGCTACGGTGGAGCTGGCTCTCGTTGCAATGGTACTGGCTACTGTTCTGGGAATACTCATCGGGGTGGTTTCAGCGGTGAAACG
>JBAYPC010000187.1:0-5893 GCA_041677905.1 Alkalispirochaeta sp.
GATTGACCGGCTGGCCGAAGAGGATGCTGTGGCGGCTTTGGACGACGCCCAACTGGCGGTGCAAAACGAACTCCAGGTTCTGGTAATTCAGCGGGATATCCTTCGACGCAGAGCGGAGTTACTGGATACAGAAGTTGCCTACCAGAAACGGCGTCTGAAAAATGAAAAGGACCTGGCCGCCGCTGGAGCTTCGACCGACATGAAGGTAGCCGAAGTCGCACTGGATGTGGCTGCTCGGGAAAACGAACGGTGGCAGGTATCGGCCGATCTTTTTTTGAACCGGCTGGATATCTACGCACTGTCAGGTGAAGACCTGGCGTCATTGCTCCTGCGGTAACAGCATCAGCTGGATACGCCGTTCCGGATTGAGGAATTGTTCCGCCGTTACCCTGATGTCCTCGGCTGTCAGCGAATCGATCAAGTTTGGATAGTCCAGGATGTCCGCAAGGTCCCGTTGATGGCGAACGAAGAACTGAAGACTGGAAAGCCAGTAGTTGTTCTGTCTCAGGGACTGACGGTAACTCTCGCGTTGTCGTGCTTTTATCCGTTCCAGGTAGGTTTCATCCGGCGGGTGTGTTCGTACTTCATCTATTACGTCAAACACCGTTTTCAGGAGTTCATCTCCCCGTTGTGGGTCCATACCGTAATAAAACTGGATAAACGCCCATTCCTGGGGGTAACGCCATCGCCAACCGGCGGCGCCCACGGAATAACTACCGCCTTCTTGCTCCCGAATCCGCTCTCGAAGACGGATATCAAGGAGGTCGACAAGGCTGTTGAATCGGTGGTTCTGCTTCCGAGTCCACTCATAGGGACCGTGGAACAGGATAACCGTCTGTCCTACCGGGTCCGTACCGGCTCGAATGACCTCTTCAATAGTGCCTTCCGGACGGGGTGCATGAACGTCTGTGACTGTCTCCAGTGGCCCGGCGTCAGCGTCGGAAATCGAGGCAAGGTACTGGACCGCCAGGGAACGTATCTCGTCGGGATCGAAACTTCCCACGAAGAAAAACGCAAAATCACCGGGGGAGGAGAAACGCTGTCTGTATACTTCGGCGATCTGATCAAGCTGAACCCCTTCGATTTCTTGAACGGTAGGGGCGCGTAACCTGGAATCTCCGGCGGCAAAGAGATTTTCCAGGCGATGACTGAACTGGCCTTGCGGGGAGGCGAGACGTCCCTGAATTGACTGAACCATTCCGCTCCGGAGGTTTTCCAGCTGGACTTCGTCGAATCGTGGATTACTGAAAGTGAGATGCACCAGTTGAAAGAGGAGCTCCAGGTCTTCTCTGCGACTTGTTCCTGAAATCGACTCGGTATCCCGGCCGATCTCAGGTGCGACGGAAACAGATCTTCCGGCCAGAAGTCGTTCCAGGGTTGCCGCGTCCATTGTTCCAATGCCGCTTGCCCGGGCAAGGGAAGGGGCAAGTTGAGCGGCGGTAACCAGGTCGTCGTCGACCAGTGACAATCCACCCGGGCTGACTGCCGAAAAGAGAATCTCATCTTCCCGGAAATCGGTCTGCTTGAAAAACACCCGTGCACCGTTGGAAAGATTGAGTTCGACAGTCCCGACGTCGGGATACTCAGTTTCCGACAGAATTGTACCGGGACGGGGAAAACTCTCGGTTAGGTGTGTCGGTGTGGCACTCTCAGTCCAGGGCGTGAGTGTTGCGTTTGCGGCTGTTTCCAGCTCTCGGATCAGTCTGATATCCTGGGGAACGGGATCCCCACTGGGCAAATTACCGTCGCCGTCTACCCGCAGGCCGGCCAGAATGATGGTGTCCTCTCCATCGGTGAACTGACGGGAAATCCGCTCAACTTCCTGGAGGGAAATTTCAGGCAGGTATTTCCGGTAGAGACGGTGTTCTTCCTCGATGCCGGGAACAGCTTCGCCCTCTGTCCAGTGTCGTACAAGCTCATCTGCCAGGCTGGAGGAGGGACGGCTTTCAAAGTTGACGCGAGCTTCGTCAATTGACTGAAGAAGGCGCCCCCGGGCTCGGTCGATTTCCTGTGGAAGAAATCCGTGCTGCTTTACGCGATACAGTTCAGTCGCAAGGGTATGCAAAGCGTCGGTTACCCTGTCATCACGAATGACCGCCGTGGCTACCGCGATTTCGGTATCTCTGAGAAACCGGTTCCAACCAACCCCAGCCTGTGAAAAAGGAGCGTCCGGATCACGGGCGATATCACGAAGGCGCTCGTTTACGGCCGAGGCAAAAAGGGAGCGGACGAGGATATTTCTGTAGTCACGTTCGGTCTGAAACGGAGCCGGTTCCTGTAAACGGTACATGGCGACGGTGCTGCGTCGGGCCTCCTCGTCGGTTGCCACACTTACCCTGGTCTTGTCACTGAACGGGACGTGAAAATAGGGGCGGTTCAAGGGGTGCCGGGCCGGGGCGATCGGGCCGAGGTACTCATGTACCAGCGCTTCCAGTTTTTCAACGGGAAGATCACCGACGGCGACAAAGGCCATGTTGTCCGGCCGGTACCACCGTCGGTAGAAGTCGAGGAATTCATCCTGGGGCGCCGTTCTCACCACATCCATATCGCCGATAGGAAGGCGTTCTGTGTATCGGGAATCTGCAAGGAGAACGGGAAGGTGCTGCCGGAGGATTCGGTCGGCCGCATTCCGGCCGCCCCGCCATTCTTCCACAATGACGCCCCGTTCCCGGTCGATGGCGTCGGCGTCAAATGCAATCGCCCGGGCCCACTGTTCCATAACTCTGAACCCGGTCCGGAGGGATTCGGGATTTCCTGCGGGGAGATCAAGGCGGTATACCGTTTCATCAAAACTGGTGTAGGCGTTTATATCCGGTCCGAACTGAATGCCCAGCTGTTCCAGATAGGCTATCAGTTCATCTTCACCAAACTCTTCGGTTCCATTGAACGCCATATGTTCCACAAAATGGGCAAGCCCCTGCTGTGTTTCGTTTTCCAGAACGCTGCCGGCGTCCACGATCAGTCTGAGGGTGACCGTATCTTTCGGATAGGGATGGGAGAGAAGGAAGTACTCCATACCGTTGGACAGCCTCCCGGAGCGGATGGCTTGATTGAACGGCAGCAGTTGTTTTTGCTCGGTCCGGGAAGAGATGATATCTGCCCGGTCTTGGACACCGGACGCAGGAATTGTGGGGACCGTTACGGTGAGGAATAGGGCAAAATAGGCGATAAACCGACGAAATCTCATAGGCAACAACATACGCACTCCAGGTCGTATCTACAAGTGTGTTGAAAAACAGTCTGTTGAAAAACAGCGGTCCGCCGATTTTAACACGCTTCCCAATGCACCTTGATTCATGAGAAAAACACTATACATTATTGACCTCCCTTTGTGTAATTGGTACCCTAAATACCGATAGGTTAATAGGAGATAAGGAGAAGGAAACCGCATGACGAGCCTGAAGTATTTAGAAACAGTAGGAGCGACGCCGCTGATACCTCTGATGAGACTCGACGCCGGTTTACCCGGTAGAGTCCTGTTGAAATTGGAGAACAGGAACCCCCTCGGCAGCGTAAAAGACCGGATTGCCCGCTCCATGGTGGAGGCAGCGGAAGCAGACGGCCGTCTGAAAGAAGGTTCCACCATCGTAGAGGCCACAAGCGGCAACACGGGTATCGGACTGGCCTGGATCGGGGCACACCGAGGGTATCGGGTCATTCTTACCATGCCCGAAACGATGAGCCTGGAGCGGCGGCGCCTCCTGGAAGCACTTGGGGCTCGCCTGGTCCTGACCCCGGGCAGCGGCGGAATGCGGGATGCAACGGCCCGGGCCGAGGAAATCGTCGCCGAAACGCCGGGCGCGGTTATGATGTACCAGTTTTCCAACCCCGCCAATCCGGCGGCTCACGAGAGGACAACGGGTCCGGAAATCTGGGAGCAAAGCGGACAGACTGTAGATGTGTTTGTCGCCGGTGTCGGTACCGGAGGAACCATTACCGGGACCGGCCGGTACCTGCGGAAGGTCTCCAAGAGTGTGGAACTGATCGCAGTGGAACCGACGGATTCACCGGTGTTATCCGGTGGAGAAGGGGGCCCCCATAAGATTCAGGGTATCGGCGCGGGGTTTATCCCCGAAGTTCTGGATACCTCCCTGCTCAACCGGATTATCACCATCGGGTCCGACGAAGCGGGCAGAACTACACGCCGACTCGCAACTGAAGAGGGCATTTTTGCAGGAATCTCAGCGGGAGCCAACGTCGCTGCGGCGTTGCAGGTTGCAGCCGATTCCCGGTATAAGGGAAAGACCGTTGTTACCGTTGTGTGTGATACGGGGGAACGATATCTCAGTACGTGGTTATATGAGGAGGAGAACGAATGAGTTACCACTTTGAAACACTGGCACTTCACGCCGGACAACCAAAAGACGACGCGTCGCCCAGTCGGGCAGTGGCCGTCCACAGGACGTCTGCTTACAATTTCCGGGATACCGAACATGCGGCCAATCTTTTCGGTCTGAAAGAGCTCGGTTATATCTACACCCGGCTCCAGAACCCCACGCAGAACGTGCTGGAAGAACGAGTGGCTGCCCTTGACGGTGGCGCCGCTTCACTTGCCCTCGCGTCAGGGACGAGTGCCATCTACTATGCGATAATCAACCTTGCCCGGCAGGGCGATGAAATCGTCGCGTCCAAGTATCTGTACGGTGGAACATACGTTATGTTCAACGATATTCTGCCCCAGTATGGAATTACTGTACGGCTTGTGGATCCTCTGAAACTGGATGAACTGGAAGGGGCCATTAACGGAAAGACCCGGGCGATTTTCCTTGAGACCATCGGCAATCCGGCTCTGCTCGTTCCGGACTTCGACGCCATATCGGAAATTGCCCGCAAGCACCGCCTGCCGGTTATTGCGGATGCAACCTTTACAACTCCCTGGCTTTTCAAACCGATCGAACATGGAGTCGATATCGTCGTGCACAGTCTTACCAAGTGGCTTGGTGGACACGGCACCGCTATCGGCGGCGCCGTCGTGGACAGCGGGAAGTTCGACTGGGACGATCCAAAATTTACCAATCTCGTAGAACCGGATTCCAGTTATCACGATATGCGATTTGCCTATGACCTGGGGGATTTGAACCCGCTGGCGTACATTTTGCGTATGCGCCTGGTGCCGTTACGGAACCTTGGTGCGGCTATTAGCCCGGACAATGCGTGGATTATTCTTCAGGGGCTGGAGACACTCCCGCTGCGCATGCAGCGCCACAGCGAGAACGCGGCGGCTGTTGCCGACTATCTGTCCCGACACAAGGAGGTGGAATGGGTGTGGTACCCCGGACTGAAAGGAAGCCCGGGCCACGAAAACGCCAAACGGTACCTCAAGAAAGGTTTTGGTGGAATGGTGACCTTCGGGATCAAAGGCGGACGAGCCGCAGGTGAGCGCTTTATCAACTCCCTCGAGCTCTTCAGCCACGTGGCGAACGTCGGTGATGCCAAGAGTCTGGCAATCCATCCGGCCAGCACCACTCACAGTCAGCTTTCGGACGAACAGCAGCGGGCGGCAAAGCTCCCGCCCGAGTTGATCCGCCTGTCTATTGGACTGGAGCATCCCGACGATATTATCGGTGATCTCGAAAAAGCCCTTACCGGCGGACGGAAGCAGGGGAAATAACGGCGGTTCAAATACAGAAAAAACGGTCCGCCCGGAGCGGCAGTACGCCGTCGTATCGGAATGCGCACAGGGGGCCGCCCCGGGCGACACTGTAGTCAAGACAAGCGACACTGTTTGCCACCGGTGCGGGGGTGCCGGTCAGCCAGTAATGGCCGACAAACACAGGGATTCCTGGATCCCGTCGCGGCAGTTCATCTGCACTGAAAGGCACCCGAAGCCCGTCCAACTCGCCTAAGCCATCATTTGCCGGAGACACAGCCAACAAGCTGAGGGGGACCATCC
>JBAYPC010000188.1:0-5877 GCA_041677905.1 Alkalispirochaeta sp.
CAGGTGCCAGGCGTACAGGCCGATACTCCGGTCCCGCATCGGTCGGCGGGCACCATACCGAGTGTCACCAAGGACAAACCAGCCCCGGTGGGCGAGTTGAACTCTGATCTGGTGGTGTCGTCCCGTTGCAAGCCGTACCGCCACCACCGTGTGGTGCCGGGTGTTTCCTATCGTTCTGTAATGAAGGGTGCTTTCCTTGGCGTCCTCAGCTCTCTCCGGTGCCTCGGCACCGGAAAGGACTCTGCTGGTATGGCTGCGGGGATCGGTGACAATGGTGTCTGTTATGGTATCCGCTTCAGGTTCCGGCGGAGCCGTCAGAATTGCAATGTAGGTACGTATCACCTGGCCGGTTCGAAACGATTCGTAGAGTTTGGGCAGCATTTCCGCAGACCGGCCCATCAGAACCAATCCTCCGACGGGTTGGTCAATTCTGTGAACCAGCTGTAACCCCGGCTCACCCAGCGTTTTTCGCCAGTGGTTCAACACCGTTTCGTTGCCGCCACGCGGTTTAGTAACCGCTTCACCGGGGAGCTTCTGTACAACCAGTAAATCCGAGTCCATAAAGACGATTTGGCTCATACCTTATGGATACACATTCTGGACAAGTTGGGCCATACTCAACGTGTGAAGATTGTCCATATCAGTGAATTTGACAGCTTGAAAACAGATGACAATCCCGAGAATTTCGGTTGGATCGAAGCGATCCAACCGGATGTTGTCGTCTGTACGGGATTAGCCGGCGCTCCCCAACTCAAGGGACCGCCCCTGACCAACGCCCATATCCTGTACATACCCGGTCCCGGGGATAAACGAGACGCCTTTTTTGGTGCTTTTGGACGACGCTACCGGATTGATCTCGGCTATCCGTATCTTGACAGATTGGTAACAGTCGGGGGACTGACGCTTCTCCTGCTGGATACGGCAAACGAAGCGCTGTCAAGTCGGCAGTTGTTGTGGCTGCAGTCTCAACTGGATGATCTTGTGACCAGTATAGAGCGGGGGGCAGTTCTGCCGCGAATATGCGTTTTTTCCCGGACACCCCTTTTTAGTCCCGCACGACCGGCATCCCCGGATATTCCCCTGAACACCGTCGAAGCTATTCTCTCTCATGCAGCTGTACGATCAGCCTCTGCAGGTGGGTCGCTGACGATTTTCTGCGGCAGTGATGGTGAAGACGACGAAAAAGACGCCGTCGGCGGACACGGTGTCAGGCAGTACACAGTTCCCGGTCTCTCCTCATCGTCGGCAGTACGGATAATCCAGATTGAATCATCCGGCGATATGGAGACCGCCGTTATGTACAACCATGCACATTAGAGGAGCAACTCCAGGAGGCCCCATTAGAGACGCGGCCTTACACGGCAAGACCGGTTTTCAATACCGGCCCCTTGTTGTATCCTCCATGCATGGATACACCTGACAGAAGCAGCGCGTTGGAGCTTCTAAAAACATATACAAAAACCAAAAGCCTGATTAACCACGCCTTGGCCGTTGAATCGGTCATGCGCCACTACGCAAAAAAATACGGAGAAGACCCCGAGAAGTGGGGGATTATCGGCCTGGTACACGACCTGGACTGGGAGCAGTTTCCCGACGAACACTGCAGCAAGACGACGGAAATTCTGACTGAAGCGGGCTGGCCGGCTGACTGGATTCGGGCAGTTCGGGCCCACGCATGGGAGATGTTTACCGAGGACAAACCGGAACTTCTTATGGAGAAAGTCCTCTACACCATCGATGAACTGACCGGGTTGATCACCGCAACGGCTCTCGTTCGTCCTTCAAAGAGCATCCTCGACATGAAACCAAAATCGGTGAAAAAGAAGTGGAAGGACAGGTCTTTTGCGGCGGGTGCAAACCGCGAGGTCATCTCCCGGGGAGCAGAACTGCTGGGTGAACCGCTGGATGACGTAATTGCGGACACCCTGATAGGCATGCAGTCGGTCGCCTCGGAAATCGGTCTGGCAGGAGATAACTAACAATGGCACACATTCCAGTAGAGTCCAACGACACCACCGGCGTCGATTTTGTCCGGTCTATTGTCGCTGAAGACATCAGAAACGGTGTCAATGAAGGACGGGTACACACCCGCTTTCCCCCGGAGCCGAACGGGTATCTTCACATCGGTCACGCCAAGTCAATAGTACTGAACTTCGGTATTGCCGAAGAGTTTAACGGCCTGTGCAATTTGCGTTTCGACGATACAAACCCCACCAAAGAGGATGTAGAGTACGTCGATTCGATCCAGGAAGACATTCGATGGCTCGGTTTTGACTGGGAAGACCGACTGTACTTTGCTTCGGACTACTTTGAACAGCTCTACCAATGGGCGGAGTACCTGATTGAACACGACCTTGCATATGTAGATGAACTGACTGCCGATCAGATTCGAGAATACCGGGGTACTCCTACGGAGGGAGGGAAAAACAGCCCGTTCCGGGAGCGGCCACGTACCGAGAGTCTTGATCTCCTTCGGCGAATGCGGGCCGGGGAGTTTGCCGACGGCGCTATGATCCTTCGGGCGAAGATCGACATGTCCCACCCCAACATCAACATGCGGGATCCCGCTTTGTACCGGATCCGCCACGCCCACCACCACCGGACCGGCGACGACTGGTGCATCTATCCTACCTATGATTTCACCCATGGCCAGTCTGACGCCATCGAGGGAATCACCCATTCGGTCTGCACACTGGAGTTCGAAAACCATCGGCCCTTGTACGACTGGTTTATCGAAAAACTGCCCGTACCGCACTCTCCGCGACAGATCGAATTTGCCCGCCTTAATCTGACCTACACGATTATGAGTAAGCGTAAACTCCTGCGGCTGGTGGAGGGAAAACACGTCGACGGTTGGGATGACCCCCGCATGCCGACTATCAGCGGTCTTCGACGTCGCGGGTATACCCCTGAGGCTCTGAGAAAATTCTGTGGTCTCATCGGTGTATCCAAAACAAACAGTACCGTCGATCTTGCCCTGCTTGAGTTCAGCCTCAGAGAAGATCTCAACGCAAAGGCGCGTCGGTACATGGCCGTAACGGACCCGGTCAAGCTGACCATTACCAACTGGCCTGAAGGCACGGTGGACTGGGTAGACGCCGTCAACAACCCTGAAGATGAATCAGCGGGAACACGGTCCATTCCGTTTACCGGAAATCTCTACGTTGAACGGGACGACTACATGGAGAACCCGCCCCGGAAGTGGTTCCGTCTCGGTAAAGGCCGGGAAGTGCGGCTCAAGCACGGTTACTTCGTTACCTGTAACGACGTCATCTACAACGAAGATGGGTCCGTTTCGGAGCTCCTCTGTACCTATGACCCTGAATCTCGGGGGGGGACCAGCCCGGACGGAAGAAAGGTGAAAGGCACCCTCCACTGGGTGACGCAGGAACACGCAAAACCTGCGGAGTTCCGTTTTTATGAAACACTGTTTGACAGAGAAAATCCTGACGACGTGGACGAGGGAGAGGACTTTATCGCCGCCCTTAACCCAGACTCCCTGCGTATTACAACGGGGTTTGTAGAGCCGGACCTTGCCGGGCTCCCGCCGGGGCAGGCCGCCCAGTTTTTACGAATCGGCTATTTTTGCGTCGATTCGAAGGACAGCGGCCCCGACCACCTCGTGTACAACCGGGCCGTTACCTTGAAGGACAGCTGGGCCCGGATGGTCCGGAACAAACGGGAGAACGAACGCTGACGGCCTGGTGGTTACACCTGCCCAATTCGGTTGGCCCTATCAGCTGGTCTCGTATCAGCTGGTAACGGCACCTTTGCCGGCGGAACTGCAGAGTTGGGCAAACTTCCACAACGCCCCTCGATGGTACCCGTTGTCACGAGGTTTCCACTCTTTCCGGCGGCGGGCGATCTCTTCTTCCGAAAGGGCTACCGAAAGCTCCTTGTTCCCGGTGTCGATCGTAATGATGTCACCCTCCTGCAGGAGACCGATCGTTCCACCTACTTGTGCCTCCGGCGCGACGTGACCGACGACCATGCCGTGGGAACCACCGGAAAACCGGCCGTCCGTAATCAGGGCAACGTCTTTTCCCAGTCCGGCGCCGGAAATCGCCGCCGTGGGTGCCAGCATTTCTCGCATGCCCGGACCCCCTTTGGGACCTTCATACCGGATAACCACAACGTCTCCGGCAACAATTCCATCGTTGAGAATTGCGTCCAGGGCCGATTCTTCATCGTCAAATATACGGGCAGGACCGGTGTGTTTGAATTCGTTTAACCCACACGTCTTTACTACCGCACCCTCTTGGGCGAGATTGCCCTTGAGAACGGCAATAGGACCCCGTACCTGCTCGGGATTTTCAAAGGATCGAACTACGTCTTGTCCCTGGAGATTGACCTCCACATTGGCCAGGTTTTCGGCGAGCGTCTTCCCGGTGACGGTAAGACAATCACCGTGCAGCATACCCCGGTCCAGGAGCATCTTCATCACCATCTGGACTCCACCCGCCCGGTACAGGTCTTCCATCACATATCTGCCGGCCGGTTTCATGTCTGTCAGAATCGGTGTTGTGTCGTAAAAGAGGTTGAACTCCTCTATCTCCAGCGGGACGTCAACTTCGTGGGCCAGTGCAAGCAGGTGCAGTACCGAGTTGGTACTACCGCCGAGAGCCATGACCACCCGTATGGCATTTTCAAAGGCCTTCCGAGTCATGATCTTTCGTGGAGTGATATCGTTTTTCAGACAGTTCATCAGCGCGTCCGCGCTGGCTTCCATAACCCACGTCCGGTGAGGACTCACCGCCGGTACCGATGCGTTGCCGGGAATTCCCATACCCAGCGCCTCAACCGCTGCGGCCATGGTGTTGGCGGTGTACATGCCGCCGCAGGCACCGGCACCGGGGCACGCCGCCGCCTCGATTCCCCGGCGTTCTTCCTCGGTGATCTTACCGGCCGAATAGGCGCCCACCGCCTCAAAGGCGCTGACGATATCAACCTTCTTCCCTTTGTACAGACCGGCAGCAATAGTGCCCCCGTAGACAAAGACCGAGGGGACGTCCATCCGCGCCAGACCCATAAGGGTGCCGGGAATCGTCTTGTCGCATCCCCCGATGCCCAACAGGCCGTCCATCTGATGACCCCGGGCGTCCAGCTCGATTATGTCGGCAATAGTATCCCGAGATACGAGGGACGCCTTCATGCCTTCATGCCCCATGGCCTCACCGTCGGTTACGACAAAGGTGTGAAATGACATGGTCTTCGCCCCCAGAGTCCGCAGCCGATCCCGAGAAATCAGGGCGAGTTCGTCGTGGTTTACGTTACAGGGGCTAACATCGCTCCCGGCACTGGCAATACCGATAATCGGTTTAGAAAAATCATTATCCCCAAAGCCGACCGCCCGCAGCATCGCCCGGTTTGCCGTCCGTTCGACCCCCTGTGTCATCATTCTGGATTTTTTGTTCAGTTCTTGGCCCATATGTAATGCCTCTTTCAGGTGGTAAACCCGTTCATGTACGGAATAGTTGCGGCATGTCGCTCAATTTCATCAACATGCGACAGCAGTACCGAGGTAGAATCCCAGTTGCCGGCGATCAGGGCACTCCGATATGCCGAAGACATACCAAACGTATACGCCTGCTCACCGACTTTCAGTGTCGACGACGGCAGGTCGATGTTAACCGGGATGGACGGGTCGTTTTCGATCGCCGTCATGATACCGTCTACCACACTGTGGTCCAGCGTCATCGTTGGAATACCCATGGCGGTGCAGTTTCCGGCAAATATCTCGGCAAAGGACTCACCCACCACAGCCTTTATACCGGAACGCATCAGGGCCTGCGGAGCGTGCTCCCGGGACGACCCACAACCAAAATTTCGGTTTACAAACAGGATGGACGCCCCGGAGTACTTATCGTCGTTGAAGGG
>JBAYPC010000189.1:0-5874 GCA_041677905.1 Alkalispirochaeta sp.
GATCACGCCGCGGCGGCAGTTGCAGTCGGGGCGGCGGGGACACCGGAACATCCCCAGGGAATCCCTGTATTTGCGTGGAAGGGTGAAAGTCTGGAAGAGTACTGGGATATGACCCTGAACGCCCTTTCGTTTCCCGGTGGATTGGGACCCCATCTTATTGTCGATGACGGCGGTGACGCCACGCTGCTCATGCACAAGGGTGTAGAGATGGAAAAAGGGTCGGACTGGGTGAACACACCGTCCGACGCCCATGAAGAGACGGTCATCAAGAACCTTCTGAAGCGGGTGCATGCCAAAGATCCTGGCTATTTCGGCAAGCTGACGGCGGAATGGCGAGGGGTCAGTGAAGAGACGACTACCGGGGTACACCGGCTGTACAAGATGGCCGAGGAGGGAACCCTTCTGGTCCCGGCGATTAACGTGAACGACAGTGTGACCAAGAGCAAGTTCGACAACCTCTACGGCTGCCGGGAGAGTCTGATCGACGGTATCAAGCGCGGTACCGACGTGATGATCGCAGGAAAAATCGCTCTGGTCTGCGGCTACGGCGATGTGGGAAAGGGCAGTGCCCAGAGTCTGCGCAGTCAGGGTGCCCGGGTCATCGTCACGGAAATAGACCCTATCTGCGCGCTTCAGGCGGCCATGGAAGGCTATGAGGTCAAAACGGTTGAAGCGGCACTGCCTGAGGCGGATATCGTCGTTACCGCCACGGGAAACCGGGACATCATCACCCTGGACCACATGCGGCGCATGAAGAACCAGGCAATTCTCGCCAACATCGGACACTTCGATAACGAAATCCAGGTGGAAAAACTCAATGCAGCGCCGGATGTCACCCGGGAGACGATAAAACCACAGGTGGACAAGTACCGTTTTGCCGATGGTCACGAGATCTACCTCCTCAGTGAGGGACGTCTGGTAAACCTGGGGAACGCAACGGGACATCCCAGTTTTGTCATGAGCAACAGTTTTACCAACCAGACTCTGGCACAACTGGACCTGTGGAAAAACCGGGACAGTTACGGCCCCGGCGTGCGGGTTCTGGACAAGGCTCTGGACGAAGAGGTTGCCCGCCTGCATCTGGAGAAACTGGGTGTTCAGCTGACGACGCTGACGGAAGAACAGGCGGCTTACATCAACGTACCGCAGGCCGGCCCGTTCAAGTCGGACCATTACCGCTATTGAGGAACGACGATGACCGACCGAAAATTTCTTTTTACCTCTGAAAGTGTCAGTGAAGGGCATCCGGACAAACTTGCCGATCAGATCAGCGACGCCGTCCTGGATGCGTGTCTCCGGGACGACCCGAACAGCCATGTAGCGTGTGAGACCTTTACCACCACCGGTCTGGTGCTGGTGGGGGGTGAAATCACCACCAACACCTACGTAGATATTCAGCAGATTGCCCGGGGCGTGGCCAAGCGAGTGGGATACAGCGACCCTTCCTACGGGCTGGATTACGAATCTATGAGCGTCATGAGCGCCATTTCCGCCCAAAGCGCGGATATCAACCAGGGTGTCGTCGGCACCGGCCTCAAGGAGTACCAGGGGCAGCAGGGGGCGGGCGACCAGGGCATGATGTTTGGGTATGCCTGTGACGAAACACCGGAACTGATGCCGGCGCCTATCAGTTTTGCCCACCAACTGTTACGACATGCGGCACAACTCCGGAAAAACGGGGAAATCACCTGGATGCGGCCCGATTCCAAGAGTCAGGTGACGGTGGAGTACAACGGGAAGGTCCCTCGGCGAATTGATACCGTCGTCATCAGCCACCAGCACGATCCCGATGTGACCTATCAGCAGATACGGGACGGCCTGATAGAGTCGGTGATACGACCGGTTCTGGAGCCGACGGGGCTGCTGGACGACTCTACCCGGTACTTTATCAACCCCACCGGACGGTTTGTCATCGGCGGGCCCCATGGTGATACGGGGCTGACCGGTCGGAAGATCATTGTCGATACCTACGGCGGTATGGGTCGGCACGGCGGCGGCGCCTTTTCCGGTAAGGACCCCAGTAAGGTTGACCGGTCCGCCGCGTATATGGCTCGCTACGTCGCGAAGAACATCGTCGCCGCCGGCCTGGCCCGACGGGCAGAGGTGCAGCTGGCCTATGCGATCGGAGTACCCTTCCCCGTCAGTGTTATGGTGGAGACCTTCGGGACCGGCTCGGTGCCGGAGGAACAGATCGAGAAAGCGGTGGAGAAGACCTTTGATCTGACACCTGCCGGTATCATCAAGACGCTGGACCTGCTGCGTCCCATTTACCAGGAGACGGCTACCTACGGCCATTTCGGTCGGAACTCCTTCAGTTGGGAACGGACCGACCGGGTGGACCAACTGAAAAACGAAGTGTGATGGGGGAAACGGGCCGATGAAAAAAAGAACGCCCCGGGTTGCCGAACTGCTGGCGGCCGGTCCCACTCTGTTCAGTTTCGAATTCTTTCCACCAAAGACCGAAAAGGGCTGGGGACGTCTCTTTCGTACTATTGGAACGGAACTGCTGCCGCTGGAACCGGCGTACGTGAGTGTTACTTACGGCGCCGGGGGGTCAACTCGGCGGCAGACTCACGACCTGGTAATACGAATTCAGGAAGAGTTTGGTCTGACCGTGGTCGCCCATTTGACGTGTGTCGGCTCCGACCGGGATGAAATTGACGCCATTCTCGGGGAGTACGACCGTGCGGGGGTGCGGAATATCCTCGCCCTTCGGGGTGATCCGCCGGCGGATGAGACGGCCCGGGCGGCACTGGCGGATCGTCTCGGGCCGGACGGTGAGGGAAGTCGCGATTTTCCCTACGCCAGGGACCTGGTTGCCCATATCCGTTCCCGGTACCCCCATTTTTCCATAGGAGTGGCCGGTTTTCCCGAAGGACACCCGGCGACGCCGAACCGGACACGGGAAATTGAGCTTCTGAAAGAAAAAGTCGATGCCGGCGCCGATTATATCGTTACTCAGCTTTACTTCGATAACCGTGATTACTTTGACTATGTGGCCCGCCTGCAGTTGGCGGGAATTACCGTCCCGGTAGTTTCGGGGATTATGCCGGTGACCAGCCGGAAAGGGATGAACAGGATGGCCGAGCTGGCCGCGGGTTCCCGGTTTCCGGCACCGCTGCTTCGGGCCGTCTCTCGTGCCGGAAGCGACGAGGGGGTGGAACGGGTCGGTACCCATTGGGCCACCGCCCAGATCGCCGAGCTGCTGAACGAGGACGTCCCGGGGGTGCACCTCTACACTCTGAACAACTCCCGGTCAACCATAGATATCTGCCGGAACCTGGGTCTGGATACCTACCGGGTGTAGACCTGAGCCCCGGTGAAGTGAACGGCTTAGTAGTGGTGACCGAGGCCGATAAAAATCTCCCGGATTTTCGAAGAGAGGGGGTTGGTTCCTTCGCTGACGGCCACCAGATCGGTCCCCAGTGACCCCCGGAGGTAGAGGCTCCGGGCAAAGAGGGGAAACCCCACCACCTCGATACCGGCACCGTACCGCAGATCCCGGTCCGACTGAAATGACGTGTCCGGGTAGAAGTCGCCCCGGAGGTCCCGAACGTAGGCAACGTCAAGAAAGACCCCAAACTGCGCCTCGAAGACGGGCTTCACGGTCCACACCGTAACGGCGGCATCTAGATTGAGAAAGAGGCCCAGGTCGCCGTTCATCGTGTTGTCCAGAACGCCTCTCGCAGCTTTGGCCGCATCGTCCTGGTCCTCATCGGCGCCGTTTATCAGATAGAAACCGGAAACGCCGGTGCTGATCCCCGCTTTGGGCCATTCCGTCGGTGAAGGCTGCCACAGGGGCTGGTAAACCGCCGTTTTAAAGGCGATCTCCTGGTCCCATGTTTTGTGCATGATGTTATAGCCGTTGTCGTTGACCAATTCTACGGTGCGGCCTCGGCGGTAGTTGCCGATCCAGTCGTAGTCGCCGGCATCGAGGGTGTGTTCAAAACCCACGGTAAAGCCGCCCCGTGCCCGGCTGATGCCACCGGGTTTGTAGTTCCACTCGGTGTACACGGCAGGTCGGTACGCCAGGGGACCGTAGAGGAAGAGGTCGAGGCCGGTATCGATGGTGCTGCCCAATTCAAAGTCCGAGGTGAAGTAGTCGTAGTCCCCGTCATCATCATCGGAAAGATAGCGGAAGGACTCGGTGTAAATGGCCTCCCAGTCCAACCCCAGCCAGGTGAAGAAGTACCCGAGCCCATTGGAAATCTTGAAGTCGATATCGGTCCCGTCGAATTCAAAACTCTCTTTGAAAATATACTCCCACCGTCGGTTCAGAAGGTTAAAGGGGAGTTGGAACTCGGAGGCGATGGTGTAGACGTTTCTGTCGTCTTCGGTCCGTTCATAGTCGAAGTCGATTTCCAAAGCTTGCATGGTACCGAAGAAGTTGTAGTCCCGCGTCCGGAGACTCAACAACAGGCCCGAATTGGAGTCGTACTTGAAATAGGGCAGAATGATAAAATTCCAGGTATCCTTGACGGTGACCGTGACGGCAACGTTATGGACGGCGGCCGCTTGAACGGTTTCGTCGCGAAGGGCGTGTTCGCCGGCGTTATCGAGTACACGGTAGGTGATCATGCCGTCCTGTAAAACCCGCTGGTTGACGAGGATCTGTTCCTGCCGAAGCAGGAATGTCTCAAAAGCCGTTTCCGACGGGAAGGTCATGCCCTCTTCCAGATCGAGAATATCGGCCAGCGCCCAGTCTCGGGTTCGACCGTTTATCTCATAGGTCACCGACTCAATTCGGTACGGCCGGTCGGCCGTTTTCGGAGGACCTGATTCTGCGTAGAGTGAAAGGGGTAATGAAACCGAAGCAAATAGCGCCGCCAGTACGATCAACACGGTCGGCAATGGAGCGGTATGTGTTTTTGTTGTCACCGTTCTAGTCCTTTACGAGGTTAATGGGTCAGGCTACCTGATTAGTGGCGTTTACGTAAGTCCGGTGGAAATTATCCGTACGGCGGACGCCACGATGTCCGGCAGCCGGGCCTCTTCGTCCGGCGAAAAACGCTCCAGAATCCAGTCACCCGGACGCCGACCTGCGGGCGGCCGTCCGACACCGATTCTAAGACGGTAGAAATCGGGGGTGCCTAGGGATTGCGCTATCGACCGGACGCCGTTATTGCCTCGGTGACCACCGGCAAATGTCAGTTCCACCGATCCAAACGGTGTCTCCATGTCGTCGTGGACGACGAGAAGCTCCTGGGGGGTGAAGTTGAAGAACTTGACGGCGGCCTGCACGCTTTTACCGCTTCGGTTCATGTACGTATGGGGAATCAGGTATACCCGATCACCCTCTTTCAGGAACCGGCCGTGAAACTTCTCCTTCCACCGTTCGGTTGGGGTTGTCGTGAGTTCCGGGGTGAGCAGCCACGCCACGTTGTGTCGGCTCCGTTCGTACTGTCTGCCCGGGTTTCCCAGGAGAGTTATCAGCCGAATTACTTGATTTCCTGTTCGGTTCATAGTAGTTACATTTGTATGAAAACAAAGATACGCGTTTTGCTGTCGGACAGCACGAATCCCTGGTTTAATCTTGCCACGGAAGACTGGATTTTCCGTGAGCTGGATCCGCACACACATACGTTGTTTCTCTGGCAGAACGATAACACAGTCGTCATCGGACGTCATCAGAACCCCTGGGTCGAATGCAAGGTGGACAAGATGGAGGCCGACGGCGTATTCCTCGCCCGGCGACAGAGTGGCGGCGGGGCGGTATTTCACGATTTGGGAAACACAAACTTCACCTTTTTGTCGTCCACCGACGGGTACGATCAGAAGGCCAATTTCTCAATCATCACCGACGCTTTGGGCTCTCTGGGGATATCGGCGGTCCAATCGGGACGAAACGACATCCTGGCGGACGGCCGGAAGATA
>JBAYPC010000190.1:0-5861 GCA_041677905.1 Alkalispirochaeta sp.
CAAAGGCAAGGAGGTAATGATCATACCGTGCATCAGAGTATCCGCTTCCGGTACAAGCCACCCTGCCGACAAAAGCAGAACGCCCCCGGCGTGAATACCGCCAATACCCAGGCTGTTCCCTTCGGTAAACAGAGAGAGAAACAGCACGGTCGCGGCGGCACAACTCAGCCCCCAGAACGCAGTGGAGTTCAGGTTACCCAACCGCACAAGTTGAAACGCAAGAAACCCCCGCACCGGCGGCACCACCAGCCCTATAACGTACCAGAGGACGACAATACCGATAATTACCGCCGTCATCCGACGGGTAAAGCGGTATCCCAGGTACTCCGGCACAATGACGGTAACGACAAAGATAAACAGAACAGAAAGATACGAAAGAAGAAGAACAGCAGGAAAAAAATCAGCACCGCCGGTGAAACCAAAGACCACCGGAAGCAGCACCGTCAGAACCATCGTAATCAGGCTGACAACCGCTACCCCCAGCCCGAGGGCGAAGACTTTGAAGTTGTGAACCCGGGGATAGGAGACGTAACCGAACCATCCGGCAAACACCGCCGACCCCAGCCCGACGGCGATATATATTCGATCTTGAAACACCACCTCTGCCGGCACCATGATTCGCCGCCGCATCACCACTACAACCACCGAAATGATCACTGAGATTACAAATTGCCATATGCCCCAGGTATTGCGTTCTTTCTTCGACACCACGTTCAATCAGCTGTCCTTGTCGAGCTATTCAACTATCGATCCAATGAAATCGGTCAGGTCCTGCACAGAGCGGGAGTATAACCGGAAAATCTCTCCGTTGAAACTGCCGGGAAAAACAGTGTAGCCTGTCTTAGTCATGGCACGCATTCGCACATACAACAAGATTGCCCCGGAAGGGCTGGCCCTTTTGACGGACCGGGGACATACCGTAGGGCCGGACATCCAGAATCCCGACGGAATCATCGTTCGCAGCAGCAGTTTACACGACGTCGAGTTCAACTCGGAGTTAATCGCAATTGCACGAGCCGGAGCAGGCGTAAACAACATACCCCTTGACCGGTGCACGGAGCGGGGTATTGTCGTTTTTAATACCCCCGGTTCCAACGCCAACAGCGTCAAGGAACTGGTTATCGCCGGCCTTCTCATCTCCAGCCGCCGTATTATCGACGCCTGCACCTGGGTCGAAACCCTGGACCCCGCAACCGTTGATATTGCCAGAGAGGTAGAGGCCAACAAGAACGCCTTTGTAGGCCCCGAACTGGCGGGGAAGCGTCTGGGTGTCGTCGGTCTTGGGGCGGTCGGCGTCATGGTTGCCAACGCAGGAGAGGCGCTGAACATGGAGGTCACCGGTTTTGATCCCTATCTGTCGGTAGAAAACGCCTGGGGCCTGTCCCGAACCGTCACCCGCGCTACCAGCCTGGAACACCTCCTCAAAAGCGTCGATTACCTGACCATTCACGCCCCCCTCAACGGGAATACCCACCACCTCATCGGCGCCGACAGCCTGAAACGGGTAAAACCGGGAATCCGGATACTCAACTTCGCCCGAGCCGGTCTGGTTGACACCACTGCGGTGCTGAAAGCCCTCAAAACTGGAAGGGTCAGCCGATACGTTACCGATTTTCCTGAGGGTAACATCATCGGCGTCCCCGGCGTCATTGCCATCCCCCATCTCGGTGCGTCCACTCCCGAGGCGGAGACTAACTCAGCCGTTATGGCGGCCCGGCAGCTTGCCAATTACCTGGAAATCGGGAATATCCGTAACGCCGTCAACTTCCCGGCCAGTGAAGTCTCTCTGGCGACGGAAACTCGCCTCTTGATAGCCAACCGGAACGTTCCCAATATGGTCGGGCAGATAACCACCGTCCTGGCAGAGGCAAATATCAATATCGCTGAGTTGCTGAACCGGCACAAAGGTGACCTGGCCTACAACATCATTGACATCGACAGTCCCGTACCGAAACCGGTTGTTGAGGAACTGCGAAACATCGACGGAGTGGTACGGCTTCGTTACATCGAAAGGCAGAACAGATGATTCAAGAAAAGACACAATCCCCCATGAGCCGCCTGGCTCGCACCGTCCTTCTCGTCATTGCAGCAGCGGCCATGCTGGGAGCCGTCCCGCCCCAGAATGTGTCAGGTCAAAACCCTTCCGGCCGGAACGCTTCTACCCAGGCCGACGGCCTCTACGCCCGCATTGTCACCTCCAGAGCAGTAGACGGTGAGCGGTCCATTCTGATCCGCCTCCACTACGACCGGACCCCCCTGACGGTAATCAACTTCGTGGGGCTCGCCGAAGGGACCATCAGGCATACCCGGGGCGATGGCGTTCGCTTTTACGACGGACTCACCTTTCACCGTGTTATCGAAAACTTCATGATCCAGGGTGGCGATCCCGAAGGGACCGGCCGGGGCGGCCCGGGATACCGGTTTCCCGATGAGTTTGTCCCCGAACTTCGCCATAACCGGCCGGGAATCCTCTCTATGGCCAACGCCGGTCCCGGTACAAACGGAAGTCAGTTTTTTATCACCCACGTGCCCACGCCCTGGCTGGATGACCGGCACACCGTCTTCGGTGAAGTCCTAGAAGGCCAGGAAATCGTTGACGCCGTACAGCAGGGCGACCGGATCGTCACCGTTGAAATCATTCGGCGCGGCGAAAAAGCACAAGCCCTCAGGACCGACCAGGAAGCCTTCGACCAGGAACGCGGCCGGGCCGCAAGATAAGCCGCGCGCCCATCGGCTTCCCTTGGCTTCCATCCGCATCGCGGCAACCCGGCATCCCCGCAACCCGGCATCCCCGCAACCCGGTAACCTCAGGAAATTTCGTCCCACGCCGCCCGCAGATCTTCCAGGTACCGTGATATTTCAGCACTCCTGGCCCGCAGTTCGGCGTGACCAGCCCCGTCACCGGCAGAGCGGCTGCTGCGAACGCGGGCAATATCGATCTTCAACTGATTCAGTGCCTGCAGAGCACCGGAAATCCGCAGGCGGAGAATCTCCTGCTCCGCCTGCAGCTCATCGTGAGACTTCATCTGCTGCCTCAGTTGGTCCAGCCGACGCCGGTACTCACCTTTCAACCGGTCATCCGCTGCCGCTGCAATGCGGCGCTGCAGCTGTAGAGTTTCCTGCCGCAACTCCTCCAGGGGAATAGACTTCAACAGGCCCGTCACCTCCTGGTAGGTCGTACTCAACGACCCGATTTGAGAGATGTACTCGTCCAGCACCGCAGCAACATCCGTCCCCAGGGCATCAGCAACTTCAGGGTACCCTTTGACATCTGCGAGAATTGCACCGCGCAACACCTTTGCCTCTTTTACGACATCCTGGGACAGACTCACCCCGTCACCAACCGGACCATCAAGACGAAACCCTTCCCGCTCCAGCGCTTCAGCCAGCTCCGCACTCCGGTGCCGATACCGCCCGTAGTGAGAAAAGAGCCCCACCGCGATAAAGCCGGATGGAATAAGTGCCCATGGAAACACGCTGCCGGTCACGATGTTGATCATCCCCAGAAGCGCTATAGTCGTTCCATTGCTCGTGAGATGTCCCCGCCAGTTACGCCGTGCCTTCCAGAGATCGCGGTGAATCTGCAGCTGCTTCCGCGTAGGATGCCGCGCGGCCGTAACCTCCCGATACTCACCTTCCCGCGCTTTGGCCGTTACCCAATGGGTACAGTACCCAATCCCCCATCCAAAAAGAGGAAAGAGAAACCAGGGAAATCCACCCCCGGTCATAGCCCAGATACCCGTAAGAACCGTGTTGACACCAAGATAAGAGACGGTGTGACCGGACAACCCCGCCCGCTCCGACCGGATACGCCGGGCAAAAGCCTCCCGATATCTCACCGCCAGTTCTTCATCAGAGAGCTCCCGACGCTGCAAAATACGTTTCAACCCTCCACCGATAGAGGCGAGCAACTCACTCGCCCCCTCTCTGAGCTCATCGGCACCGTCTCTCAGTTCTTCTTCGAACCGGGACTTCCAGTCATCCATAATTCCACTCATCCATAATTCGAGCCACCCATAATTTTACTGTAGGCACCGTGCAGGGGTTGGTCAAGGAACACCCCCACCGGGTACACTGAGCAGACAATGGCCAAGAAAAAACGCGTATTCCAGTGTACAGCCTGCGGACACCAGGAACCAAAGTGGCTCGGACAGTGCCCCGCCTGTGACGAGTGGAACACCCTCGTCGAACGGGAAGCACGAGACACCGTATCAACCACTGGCCGCCAACGAGCCTCAACTCGCACCAGCCTCCCCCTGTCCCAGATACCAACCGACCACAGCGCCCGGATTTCCACCGGAATCGGCGAGCTGGACCGCGCCCTCGGCGGCGGACTGGTACTCGGCTCAACCGTCCTCATCGGCGGTGAACCGGGAATCGGCAAATCCACCCTCATGCTCCAGATGGCCGGCGCCGCAAGCACCCCGCAAACCGCAAGCACCCCGCAAACCGCAAGCCCTCCAAGCACCTCCAGCGTCCTCTACATCAGCGGCGAAGAGAACGCCTCCCAGATCAAACGCCGGGCCGAACGCCTCAACGTCGCCGACACGGACATCTCCCTCCTCTGCACCACCTCCACCGAGGACATCATGGACGAGCTCGACCTCCTCCATCCCCACCTCGTCATCATCGACAGCATCCAGACCATGATCTCCCCCGACGCCGGCACCGTCCCCGGCACCGTCAACCAGATCAAATCCATCACCCACCAGCTCACCGACTGGGCCCATCGCAACAACACCACCGTCATCATGGTCGCCCACGTCACCAAAGAAGGCCAGATCGCCGGCCCAAAAGCAGTGGAACACCTCGTCGACGCAGTCCTCCTCTTCGAACACTCCGGCAGCGACCTCCGCTTTCTGCGGGCCACCAAGAACCGCTTCGGAGCCATTGAAGAGCTCGGTATTTTTGTCATGCAATCGGAAGGGTTAATTGAACTTCGTGAACCGGGGCGTATGTTCCTTGGAGCCGAGCGGGGAGCCCGGCCCGCCGGGGTAGTGGCCGCGCCGTGCTACGAAGGCTCCCGGGTACTTCTGGTAGAGATACAAGCCCTGACCGTAGCGGCAAAAGGGGCCGTCTCCCGGGCCTTCTCAGAACGAATCGACAACCGCCGGGTCGGCCGGGTTGCCGCCGTCCTCGAAAAGCACGTAGGCATCCGCTTTTCAGACCAGGACATCTACGTAAACGTGGCAGGAGGCATGCGCATTCAGGACGTCGCCATAGACCTGCCGCTGGCACTGGCCCTCTACTCTGCCCGAACCGGCCTCACCCTGCCGGCGGGTGCCCTCGCAACCGGCGAGCTAACCCTGGCCGGAGAAATCCGCCCCGTGTCCCACCGCCCCCAACGGGAAAAAGCAGCCCTGGAGATGGGCTTCACCCGCCTCGTCGGCCCGGCAGCGACCGGCGGCGGCGCCACCGACCCATCCATCTGGCAACCGGAAACCACCATCGCCGCCGCCGTCCAGACCGTCTTTACCCCGGGAACAACAGCGGCAAAGCGATAAACGTCCCCACGGCACTACCGATTGTGGAAAAGAAAAAAACCATAAGAATTCGGGTCAACCGGTTTCGGTAAAACCCGGTAATACTGGTGATGTCCCGGTTAAGATTTTCAAAGTCCGTCACCCGGGGTTTTCGCAAAAAAGCCTCCAACAGGCCAGTCACAAACCCCACACCCACCGTGGGATTCATCGACGTAATTGGCGCCGCCGCAAAAGAGGCGACCACCGTTATCGGATGGGCCAGGGCAACAAGAGCCCCCGCAGCCGAGAGCGTTCCGTTTACCAGAATCCAGCGCACCAGCGACTGGATACCACCTTCCATACCGCCCTTAAAAAAGCCCCAGATGATCAGACCGGCCA
>JBAYPC010000191.1:0-5797 GCA_041677905.1 Alkalispirochaeta sp.
GCATCCCAGTATACCGGCGCCGACGACAACGGCCCGTATTGTCCGGCCCGCGGCGGCGCGAAGCTCTTCCACCTCTGAGGCCGATGTGGCAAAGAAGACCGACTTATGCATATCTTCCGGGACTCCCGGTGCCCGCGGTGCCGCACCGGTGGCAATTATAAGGCGCCCGTAGACAATTTCTTCGCCCCCTTCAAGGACGAGGGACCGGTCCGACGGGTTGATACGAACGACCTTTGTACCAAGTCTCAGGTCGATTCCGTTTGTGCGGTACCAGTCCCGGTCCAGGAGGGCGAAGTCGTCACGGTCAAAGCCGGCGGCAAAGGTCTTGGAGACCTTGGTGCGTTTATACGGAAGGCGGTCTTCATCACCGATCAACAGCACCCGGGACGGTTCTTTTCGATCTGCGATCGCCTCAACGGCGGATACCCCGGCGGCAGACGCACCGATAATAACGATATCGTAAGCACTTCTATTCATATCTTACTGATAAGGTAATATAAAAACGCGCCGGCGGCTCCCTTTGCCTTCCCTCCGGGACTTCTCGGCTCCTGTTAGAGAGCGGCGAAAACATGCCATAGCTGGGTGGTAAAAAAGACCGTTACCAGCCCGAGCACCAGAGGCAGCAGTGCCGCCAGGGCGGTCCACTTTGCACTTCCCGTCTCTTTGTAGATCGTGTAGATCGTGGTGGAACAGGGGTTGTGGATGAGAGCGAAGAGCATAACGTTGACTGCGGTCAGTACGGTCCACCCACCCGCCTGGAGGACGTGCATGGTGTCGGCCAGGGAGTCCAGCTCGAACATTACCCCCGTGCCTGCGCCGATTCCGGTGATCCCCGAGGTTAGTACCGTGAGCATCAGTATCGTTGGTATGACAATTTCGTTGGCCGGGATTGCAACGATGTACGCCAGAAGAATGACGCCGTTCAGACCGAGGATCAGCCCCAGGGGATTGAGGAAATCTATGATGTGGTTGGCGATACTTGCGTCCCCGATGGTGACGTTTGAGATCGTCCAGATGACCGCACCGGCGGGGAGAGCGAATATAACGGCGCGCCACAGGATGAAAAGCGTCCGGTCGATCAGCGAGGTGTAGAGGGTCTTGAGAATTTGCGGCGGCCGGTAGGGAGGAAGCTCAAGACTGAACGACGAGACCTGGCCGCGGAGAACGGTGTGTGACAGAAGCCAGGAGATACCGAAGGTCAGAAAGACCCCAAGGAGGGCGATAGACACCACTGCCGCCGCCGAGATGAAACCGGCGAGATAGGGCGGTACAAGAGACCCGAGAAAAAGGGTGGCGATGATGATCTGGGTAGGCCACCGGCCGTTACAGAGGGCGAAGTTGTTGGTGATGATCGCGATCAGCCGCTCCCGGGGGCTGTCGATGACCCGGGCGGCGACGACGCCGGCGGCGTTGCACCCGAAGCCCATCATCATAGTAAGGGACTGTTTTCCGTGGGCGCCGACGCGCTGGAAACTCCTGTCGAGGTTGAAGGCGACCCGCGGCAGGTATCCAAGGTCCTCAAGGATGGTAAACAGGGGAAAGAAGATGGCCATTGGGGGAAGCATGACGCTGACGACCCAGGCGGTGGCCAGATAACACCCGTCGATAAGGAAGCCCGAGAGCCAGGGGGGCATCCCGATTCCCGCTGCCAGAGTGTGCAGCCAGGGGTGCCCCATCTCGAGAAAGAGAGTTGCCAGCATATTGGATGGGACGTTGGCCCCGGAAATCGTGATCCAGAAGACCACCGCAAAGAGGAGGATCATAAGGGGGAAGCCCCAGATGCGACTGGTGACGATGCGATCTACCGTGCGGCCCAGGGTTGGCGTATCACCGGCGCCGGTGCGGGTAACTGCTCGGTCGGCGATCCTCGCAGCATCACCGTATATGTTCTCCATGAGACGGTCGTGAAAATCGCGTCCGATTTCCCACCGTACCGACTGCACATCGGCCAGGAGCGCCTCACGTTCAGACGTCGTTGCAGTTTCAGATGTTGTTGTGGTTTCAAATGTTGTGTCAGCCATCTATCCGGCCTCCTTTATATCAACTGTCGGTTTGGCTAGATCTGCTCCAAGGCGGCCCGACCGGAAGCGCTCACTGATCGCCTCGTCCCCGTCCAGCAGCCTGAGGGCCACCCAGCGGGGGTTGGGAAGGTCGGGGTAGACCGCTGTAATGCGTGTCACCAAGGTATCAACGGTTCGCTGTACGGTGGTGTCGAAGAACTCGATCCTGTGGGGAACGGTCTTGACGGTGTTTTGGGCCATGTCGTGGATCATCTCTACGAGCCGATCCAGCCCTTTGCCGCTGCGCGCCGAGGTGGGAACGACGGGTACCCCCAGATCCCGGGCGAGTACTCTGTCGTCTACTTTGATCCCGTTTCGCTCGGCTTCGTCCATCAGGTTAAGGCAGACGACGACGCGATCGGTGATCTCCAGAACTTGCAGGACGAGGTTGAGGTTGCGTTCCAGCCGGGTGGCGTCAACTACGGTGATCGTCACATCGGGTCGTCCGAAGAGGATGAAGTCGCGAGCCACTTCTTCGTCGGTGCTGGTTGCCAGGAGAGAGTAGGTACCCGGCAGATCGACCAGTTTGAAACGGCTGCCGTCATAGGTGAAGCCCCCTTCGGCGCGAGTTACCGTTTTGCCCGGCCAGTTGCCGGTGTGCTGCCGCAGCCCCGTCAACGCGTTGAAAACGGTGCTCTTTCCGGTGTTGGGGTTGCCCGCAAGGGCGACGACGTAGTCGACGTCGGTAGTGTTGATGCCGAGCCGGCGCAGGCCTTCGGTGCTGTGATAGGGACATGCGGTGCATCCGGCGGGTGTGTTATCTGCCATTGTGTAAGTCCTCCGTTACGTAGATGTGGCGTGCCTGGACGTCCCTGAGGGCGATGAGGGTCTCCCGGATGCGGTACGCCCGGGGGTCTCCGCCGGCGGAGACCAGTTCGGGGACTATCTCGGTACCCGGCACGATTCCCAGGTCCAGAAGGCGGCGCCGTTCTGCGCCGCGGCACTCCCGGGCCAACCGCACTACCTGAGCTGTTTTTCCCTGAGGGACGACGTCCAGGGAGACCGTTGATTCGTCCGGGCCGTCCTGGTCGGTCTTCGCCAGGGGGAGAACCGTTATGTTGGCCCCGATGATCGGTGCGATGGTGTGGATCACCCCGTCGAGGGCGAAGCGGAGCCGGTCGGGGCGTTTTTCCAGCACTTCGATACGTGATCCCGGGTGGAGGCCGATGGCGACGAGTTGGGCGTACACCGCCTCCGGCTCGTCTTCCAGATGAACGACTTCAAAGGTGCCACCGGCGTCGGCCGTCTGAAGGGGTATACCGGCGCTTCGGACGGGGCCGGTACCATCGGCTCGGGGAATGGGATCGCCGTGGGGGTCGTGAGAGGGGTTGCCGAGGCGGCGGGCCAGGGAGTCTGCTTCTTCGGGTGTGATGAGGTGTTCCCGGATCTCCGCCTGGGGGTGCCATTCCCGTTCTCCGTAGCCGGTGCGGTCGGAGAGGTACCGTTCCCAGAGGCGGTGGGCCCGGATGATGTGGATCGCCGCCTCTTTGCCGGTGTCGGTGAGAGAGACGCAGCCGTCGGTGAACGTAGCCAGGCCGTCGCGAACGAGGCGGTCCGTTAATTCGGTTGCCTGGTGGGTCGAGATGGCCAGCGCCCCGGCGATGCCCTCGATCCGGGGCTTTTGCCCCTGGGCTTCGACAGTGCGAATGTGTTTGAGCGCGTCTTCCAGGAAGGTTCGTTCCGACCGGTGTGCGCCCCGGCGGAAGCGCGCCAGGAGCCCCGATTGGGGCCAGACCAGGGCGGTCACCGCGGCGACAACGACGACGCCGATGAGGAGCAGCATATTATGATTCATAAAGAACCTCTTTTGGATTAATCAAAGAATGCCCTATTGTATATCTAGTTGGCCAGGGAGTCAATAATCGGGTGAGGGGTTGGACGGGCGAGGGATCGGAGGTACCGCGAAGCGGGTCCGAAGGTCCGAAGGACCGAAGGACCGAAGGACCGGAGCGGCAGGCGCGCGCACGACGTTTACGTACCGGAGGGACGTTGTCCCGAGGAACGTGAACAGAGTAGCGCGCCGGTGCAGCCGCGCAGTACCGGAGAGCCCGGCGCCGCCGTCCGGCGGCGCCGCCCCCAGACGGCGAAATTTATCTGGGAAAATTGGGTTGCAGGGATGCTGTTTTGGGGGCTGGGTCAGCCAAGCCTCGGAATCGAACCGAGGACCTGCTCATTACGAGTGAGCTGCTCTGCCTCTGAGCTAGCTTGGCGTGGGTGACGTGGCATCCTATCGAAATGGTGGAAAAATGTGAAGCCCTTGGGGTGAGGTGTCGATACTATCACTATGGTACGAGGAGTGTTTACCGCTGCGAGCGGGATGGTTGCTCAGCAACACCGTCTGGACGCAATTTCGAACAATCTGGCGAATGCAAATACTGTGGGCTACAAGCGTGATGTGTCGGTGCACAAGGCGTTTCCGGAGTTGCTGCTGCGGCGGATAGGTGATAACGGGGTTATTCAGTTTCCCTATCGGAATGAGCCGGTGGGGAGTATTGATAAGGCGCCGGTTGCGGGACGGCTTGGGACGGGGGTCGAGCAGAATGAGGTCTTTACCATTTTTGAACAGGGTGCGGTGCGGCAGACGGAGAGTCCTTTTGACGCGGCCCTGGAGGGTGATGGTTTCTTTGTGGTGGATACGCCCTACGGTGAGCGGTACACGCGGAACGGGAACTTTACTATTGGGCCGGAGAGTTTGCTGGTGACGCAGCAGGGGTTTCCGGTGCTGGGAACGGATGGGAATCCGATTGAAATCAAGCTGAACAACTTTGTCATCGATGAGGACGGGCGGATTTTTGCGAATGAGCGGTTTATGGACGATCCGGACCGGCTGGTGCAGATGATGGAAAACGAATGGGACGAGACGCTGCAAATTGGGCAACTTCGGCTGGTGGGGATGGATGAGGCTCGGTATCTGCGCAAGGAAGGGGCGAATCTCTGGAATACGACGCCGGAAAGTGGTGAGGCGATGGACCTGGTTGATCGGGGGCGTCCTGTTGTACTGCAGGGTTTTCTGGAGGAGGCCAACGTCAATCCGGTGGTTGAGATGACTCAGATGATTGAGGTGAACCGGGCGTACGAGGCGAATCAGAAGGTTGTCCAGAGTCAGGACCAGAGTACGGGCAAGCTGCTTATGGAAGTGTTGCGGATTTAGGATTTAAAGGAGTAGGGCGTTATGATGAGATCACTGTGGACGGCGGCATCGGGAATGATTGGGCAGCAGTACAATATCGATACGGTGTCCAACAACTTGTCCAACGTGAACACCACGGGGTTTAAGCGGAACCGGGCCGATTTTGAAGATTTGCTCTACCAGACGACTCGTACTGCCGGCACTCCTGCGACGGAACGGACGTTGGTGCCTACGCCGGTTCAGGTGGGGCACGGTGTGAAGGTGTCGGGCTCTTCAAAGCTGTTTCAGCAGGGGAGTCTGCAGAACACCGGTAATGTCACTGATATCGCTTTAGAAGGTGAGGGGTTTTTCCGGGCGATAGACTACGATGGGGCCTATGTGTATACCCGGGACGGTGCCTTTCAGATCGATTCCAGCGGGCAGCTTGTGACGAACAACGGGTTGCGGGTGGCGCCGGAGATTATCATGCCTCCCGATTTTATCCGTGAGTCGGTGACGGTGACTGAAGACGGGCGGGTGTTGGCGCAGATACCCGGTGTGGATGATCCTCTTCAGGTGGGTCAGATTCAGTTGTACCGGTTTGTGAATCCGGCGGGGCTGAACGCCA
>JBAYPC010000192.1:0-5792 GCA_041677905.1 Alkalispirochaeta sp.
ACCGGCAGGAATAAGGTGACCGATAATGACATTTTCTTTCAGGCCCCGCAACTGGTCGGTCGACCCGGCAATTGCCGCATTGGTCAACACCCGGGTGGTTTCCTGGAAACTGGCGGCACTGATGAAGGACTCGATATTAAGACTCGCCCGGGTAATGCCCAACAGAAGGGGTCGCCCGACCGCCGGTTGCCCACCCTGTTTCATCACACGCCGGTTTTCCTCATGGAACTTGTGTTTATCCACCTGCTGTCCAAAGATGAACCGAGTATCACCAACCTGGACGATTTCCAGCTTGCGCATCATCTGGCGAATAATGACGCCGATGTGCTTGTCGTTGATATTCACACCCTGCAGACGATAGACCTCTTGAACTTCGTCTACCAGGAACGTCTGAAGGGCGTTTTCACCGAGGATTGCCAGCACATCATGGGGATCGATAGAACCATCACACAGCGGCTCACCGGCTTCAACGTCATCCATATCCCGTACGAGCATATGGCGTCCCATGGGAACCATATGTTTGAACTCTTTTCCCCAGACGTCCTCAACCATGACCACCCGTTTACCTTTAACGACATTGCCCGTCTTCACGGTACCGCTGATCTGTGCAAGAACCGCCGCCGTCTTGGGCCGGCGTGCTTCGAAAAGCTCGCCAATTCGGGGAAGACCACCGGTAATATCCCGGGTCTTCACGCTCTCCTTGAGCATCTTGGCCAGGATGTGTCCCTGTTCGATGTTCTGTCCGTCGGCTACGCCAAGATAGGCGCTGTTGGGCATGGCATAGGTGAACACCTCGTTGTCGTCTTTATCAACGATGATCAGGCTCGGCTGCATATTTTCTACCGGGTATTCCACGATCTTGTTTTCCGTGTTGCCCGTCTCTTCGTTGATCTCTTCTTTAAGGGTGGTACCTTTGACAATATCCTTGAATTTCACCGTACCGGAGTACTCACTGATAATCGGTTCACTGAAAGGGTCGAACGACGCGATCGTCACGTCCGCATCGATCAGTTGCCCTTCCTTTACCAGAAGCTCGGCACCGTTACGGATATCAAGCCGTTGTTCATGACCGACAAGGTAGAGCTCATCTCCGTTGATGAAAGCGTAGGCGTTGTCCTCGGCAAGGACATCTTCTTTGCCGCGCTTCAACACCGCCTGACCCCGAACGATCTTGTCGTCATGGGCCACCAGAAGTTTGTCCTTCTTTCCGATTTCGTGTTTGGAGAGGATCCGCGAAGCGTAGAGATACCCCTTTCGGGTGAAGAGAGTCGTGCCGTCTTCAAAGGTGACCGTACTTCCCTCTACCCTTCGGATTGCCGCAGGAAAATTGAGATATGTCCTGTGCTCTTCACTGGCTTTGGTTGCCGCACCACCGATATGGAACGTACGCATCGTCAACTGTGTACCCGGTTGACCGATCGACTGAGCGGCGATAATACCAACGGCTTCACCGATATCCACAAGGCGGTTATCCGCCAGGTTCCGTCCGTAACACTTCTGACAGACGCCGTACTCAGCTTCACACGTCAATACGGTCCGGATTTTGACGTGCTCGACCCCGGCGTTCTCGATTTCCACGGCGATTTTTTCGTCGATTTCCTGGTTCACATCGATGATAACCTCACCGGTAATGGGATGTTTTACCCGTTCCAGAGTAAACCGCCCCTCGATACGCGCCGCCAGGTTTTCGACAATTTCTTCACCGTCCTTGAGGGCGGTCATATCAATACCGTTAATGGTACCGCAGTCATTACTGGTAACAACCACATCCTGGGCGATATCCACCAGCCGCCGCGTCAGATATCCGGCATCCGCCGTCTTCAGAGCCGTATCGGCCAGACCTTTTCGGGCACCGTTGGTGGAAATAAAGAACTCGATAACTGAAAGTCCTTCCTTGAAGTTTGACCGGATCGGCAATTCGATAATGTCTCCCGACGGCTTGGCCATAAGGCCGCGCATACCGGCCAACTGACGGATCTGGCTTCGGCTTCCTCGGGCTCCGGAGTCGGCCATCATGAACACTGGATTGAATCCGCCGTGATCGGACCGAAGGATTTTCATCATCTCATTGGTGAGGTTCTCGTTGGTCTCACTCCAGACCTCGATGACCTTGTTGTACCGTTCATCCTGAGTAATGACACCGGTGAGATACTGATTTTGAATTGACGCGACCGCATCGTTGGCCTCATCGATCATCTCTTTTTTACTGTCGGGAATGATGATGTCATCCATCCCGATAGTCGCCCCGAAAATGGTTGCGTACTTGAATCCCATCGACTTGATGACGTCGAGCATGTTCACCGTTACCGCCGGACCCTGCTCCTGATAGACCGAGCTGATCAGCTTGCGCAGCTCCTTGTCCCGCAGAGCGTAGTTGATAAACGGAATTTCAGGGGGCATGTCCTCGTTCAGAAGGACCCGCCCCGCCGTGGTTTCGATGATCTCACCGTCGACGGACACCTTGACAAGGGCTTCGTAGTCAATTGCCTTGGCCTCGACCGCCAGAATAACATCATGCAGTGAAGGAAACACCTTCCCTTCGCCTTTTGCCCCTTCCTTGGCCCTGGTCAGGTAGTTGATACCGAGAACCATGTCCTGACTCGGGAAGACGATAGGCTGTCCGTTTGCCGGGTCCAGGAGGTTTCGCGACGATAACATGAGTGTCCACGCCTCTATCTGGGCGGCCTGTGTCAGAGGAACATGTACCGCCATCTGGTCACCGTCAAAGTCGGCGTTGTAGGCGTGACAGACAAGGGGGTGTAACTTGATCGCCTTCCCGTCCACCAGCACCGGCTCAAAGGCCTGAATGCCGAGACGGTGCAGCGTTGGTGCACGGTTGAGCATGACCGGATGTTCCCGGACGATCTCGTCCAGAACGGCGTAGACCTCGGGCGTTGCCTGCTCTACCAGAGTTTTTGCCCGCTTTATGTTGTAAACCACGTCTTTTTCGACGAGCTTTTTCATGATAAACGGCTTGAACAGCTCAAGCGCCATTTTAGTCGGCAAGCCGCATTGGTGGAGCTTCAGCTCCGGTCCGACGACAATTACGGACCGCCCCGAGTAGTCTACCCGTTTACCGAGCAGGTTTTGCCGGAACCGACCCTGTTTCCCCTTGAGCATATCTGAAAGGCTCTTGAGGGGCCGATTGCTGGCACCCTTTACAACACGTTTCTTTTTGCTGTTGTCAAAGAGGGCATCTACCGCTTCCTGAAGCATTCGCTTCTCGTTACGGATGATTATGTCCGGCGCGTTCAGTGAAAGAAGGCGTTTAAGGCGGTTGTTCCGGTTGATGACCCGCCTATAGAGGTCGTTAAGGTCACTGGTGGCAAAACGACCGCCGTCCAGCTGCACCATCGGGCGCAACTCCGGTGGAATAACCGGTATCACATCCATGATCATCCAGGCCGGATCGTTGCCGCTGTCCCGGAAGTTCTCGGTGATCTCGATGCGCTTCAGAAGACGCTTGTCCGATTTGACTCCCTTGGTCACCATCAGTTCCCGGAGTTCAACAGATAACGCCTCAAGGTCCATTTCTTCCAAAAGTGACCGGATAGCCTCGGCGCCAATACCGGCAGAGAAGGACATACCGTACCGTTCTTTGGCTTCAATGTAGTCCTCTTCCGTCAGAAGCTCCATTTTTTTCAGATCAGTATCACCGGGATCGATGATGATGTACTTCTCGTAGTAGAGAATTGACCGCAGTTCGGACACAGTGAGGTCCAGAAGAAGGCCCAACCGGGAGGGAACCGAACGGTAGTACCAGATATGAGAGACCGGGCTGGCCAACTCGATATGGCCCATTCGTTCACGCCGAACTTTTGGGTGGGCAACTTCAACGCCGCACCGGTCACAGATCACTCCCTTGTACCGGATGCTCTTGAACTTACCGCAGTAACATTCCCATTCTTTGGTAGTACCAAAAATGCGTTCGCAGAAGAGACCGTCCTTTTCCGGCCGAAGGGTCCGGTAGTTGATGGTCTCCGGTTTTTTTACTTCACCGTAACTCCACGCCCGGACCTGCTCCGGGGACGCCAGTCTTATTGTAATTGCGTCAAAATCCTGAATATCTCGCATACCCGGTTCGCTCCTTAGAAGTTGCTGCCTTGCCGGTTAATCAGTTCCTCGTCCCGTTCAGTGAGAGGAACCTGCTTACCTTTGGAATCGTAAATAGACATATCCAAACCAAGCCCCCGCAGCTCCTGTACGAGAACGTTGAACGATTCGGGAATTCCGGCCGCCGTTGCGGGCAGCCCCTTTACAATACTCTCGTATATCTTTGCACGACCGTTCATATCATCACTCTTTATCGTCAAAAGTTCCTGAAGGGTGTTGGCCGCTCCATATGCCTCCAAGGCCCAGACCTCCATTTCTCCCAGACGCTGGCCACCGAACTGGGCCTTACCACCGAGGGGCTGCTGTGTCACCAGAGAATAGGGGCCGGTAGACCGGGCGTGCATCTTGTCGTCCACCAGATGGTGCAGTTTCAGCATGTACATAACCCCCACCATAACGGGGTTTTCAAAGGCCTCCCCCGTCCGTCCGTCGTAGAGGGTGATTTTGGAGGACCTTGGTCGGCCGGCAGCCACCAGCTTGTCGTCGACCTGTTCATTGGTGGCAGATTCAAAAACTGGAACGGAATACCACTCGTCCAGGCCCAGGGCGGCCCAACCCAGTTCGGATTCCAGTATCTGACCGAGGTTCATACGGCTGGGGACACCAAGCGGATTCAGACATATCTCCAACGGCGTGCCGTCGGCCATGTAGGGCATGTCCTCTTCCGGAAGCACCCGGGCGATAACACCCTTGTTTCCGTGACGCCCGGCCATCTTGTCACCTTCCCGCAGCTTCCGCTTGGTGGCGATCATGACCTTGACGACCTGCTCTACCCCCGGCGACAAGTCGTCGCCTTCACCCCGGCTCAGTCGTTGTACATCTATGACCGTACCTTCAACGCCGTGGGGTATCTTTAGCGAGGTATCTCTCACCTCTTTCGCTTTTTCACCGAATATCTGGTTCAGCAGTTTGAACTCCGGTGTCGTTTCAGTATCACTCTTGGGAGTTACCTTTCCCACCAGAATATCACCGGAACCGACCTTTGCGCCGACCCGGATAATTCCCTCTCCATCCAGTTTTGCCAGAGTCTTGTCGCTGACATTGGGAATGTCGTTGGTGATCTTCTCCGGCCCCAACTTGGTCTCCCGCACATCGATGGAGAATTCCTTGATATGGACCGAGGTAAAGATGTCTTCCTTAACCACCTTCTCGGAGATGAGAATGGCATCTTCGTAGTTGTACCCGTTCCAGGGGACAAAACCGACAATCACGTTCCGTCCAAGCGCGAGTTCACCTCTGAACGTCGCCGGACCGTCGGCAATCACATCACCTGCAGCCAGTTTCTGCCCCTGTGAAACGATCGGTTTCTGCAGATAACAGGTATCCTGGTTGGTCCGCTGGTACTTGATCATATCGTAGGTGTCCTGATCCTGGGCATCACTCTTTTTGTCCGGATCAACAACCACTTTTGTACTGGAAACGTAGACTACCGTCCCCGGCCGCTTTGCCTTGACCAGGACTCCCGAGTCATACGCCGTTTTGAACTCCATACCGGTACCGACCCGAGGGGGCTCTGGAAATACGAGAGGCACCGCCTGGCGCTGCATGTTGGACCCCATCAGCGCACGGTTGGCGTCGTCGTTCTCCAGGAAAGGAATCATGGCCGTAGCCACCGACACGAGCTGCTTGGGGGAAACGTCCATGAATTCCATCTTCTCCCGCGGCGCTTCCACTATCCT
>JBAYPC010000193.1:0-5776 GCA_041677905.1 Alkalispirochaeta sp.
CGCCGACCCGAAACCACATCCCGGAAGAAGTAGGCCGGGCATATCTCTTCACCGCTGTCCCCACTGATCCACGCGTAAAATGCGCCGTTGTACCCCAGGTCCCGGGCTTTCCGTCGGGCGCCGTCCAATGTTCGGTACCGGTAGACCAGGATGTTCCGGGCAATCTCAGGCGCTGTATAGAGAAACATCGGCAGGTTGAAGATATCCTGATCCCAGAACGCAGCACCCTGGTACGCCTGGCAGGAAAGGCCCCGGGCACCAATGGGCAGGTGGTCCGTATGGGTCGGCGTGGCGATAATGTTGTGGTAGATGTTGTACCGGATAACCGTCTGGGCAATCTCGTCCCCGCCAATCTCCACGTCCATCACCTTCCAGCGCTCATCCCATACCGTCCGGTGCGCTTTCAAAAGACCTTCCCAACCAGTTCGGCGGGCCCGTTTCAGGACGGCCCCGGCAGCCGACCGTAGATCTTCACGGGTTGGCCGGTGCGGATCCGCCGGTTCGCCCGCAATACGCCGCGCTTCAGATGCCGACCGGGCCGGGTCAATGGTCCCCGTTTCAGCGGGCCGGTCCGGGACGGTCACCGCAGTGTGGGGATTTTGACGAGTCCGCAGATCGTTAGTCCCATAGATGGCCACGAATTTTGTCAGCACCGCCGACTGACCCGCTTCAAGGGCGACGGTAAACGTTCTGAGCTGTCGTGTCCCGTCCGTTTCTTCCGGCACAGATGCCGCCGGACTACCGTTTTCCAGCTGGAGCTCAGCATGTTCCTGGACCACAATGTCATAACCGTGCTCGCCGGTAACACAGACAAACTCGTTGACGTCGTCAACCCGGTTGGCTGCGGTGGCCCGAAAGTGGTTCCCGTTCAGACTCCATACATCCCCGTCAATTCCCGTAGTAAGAACAACCTCACCGGGACGGACGGCCGTCACCGTCAGCCGGGACGCCAGAAGGTGCAGGTCATCGGCCGACGCAAACCGCTCCTCCCGCAGAGTTATCCCTTCTTCCGGCCAGGTCGCCTGAGCCCGCCACTCACCGTAGCGAAAATGCAGCGATCTCCGGCAGTCTCGCCCGGCCCCATCGTTCCACCGGATATCCTTTCCACCCGCGCGCACCAGGGTAAACAGACCGTTGGGTACCGTCACCAGTTCTTTCCAGACCCCGTCGGCGTTGTCATAGGTATCGGAGAGGATACAACCGACGTATTCGTTCTTGCCGTCGTCGGCAAAAGTCCCCCGGTAACCGTAGTAACCGTTACCGATCATGTAGTTGCTGCCGGTGGTCACTATCTGTTCAGGAATGAACTCCCTTTCATAGATATCCCACTGCGTGTCGCTGTTCACGTTGTTTTCGAGTTTCATGGAGGTCCTGTGTGGAAGTGGTGTGCGGTAGGTGAACTACCCTTTTACCGCGCCCGCCATCATTCCGCGTACAAAATACCGCTGCAGACCAAAGAACACCAACAACGGCATTGTCATTGTCAGGAACGCCCCGGACGTCAGCACGTACCAGTCCTGCCCGCGAGATCCTACCATCTCGGCAAGACGTGTTGTAACGACTGCGACGTTGATGTTGGTTCCAAGGAAAACCAGGGCAACCAGCAGGTCATTCCATACCCAGAGAAACTGAAAAATGGTGAATGACGCGATAGCCGGTACAGACAGCGGAACTACCAGGTAGATGAACTTACTCATCGGGGTGGTACCGTCAACTTCCGCCGCTTCAATCAGGTCACGGGGTATCTGTGAGATGTACCCGTAGAGCAGATACGTCGCCAGGGGCAGACCGAAACCGGTATGGGCCAGCCATATCCCCAGGTAGGTACCGTTCAGGCCAAGCTGGTTGTACAACCGAAAGAGGGGTAGCAGCGACGTCTGCAGGGGTACAACCATAAGACCAACAACCAGAACAAACATGAGGCGTCGTCCCTTGAACTCCATCCACGCCAGACCATAGGCGGCAAATGCGGCTATCGTTATCGGAATGACCGTGGCCGGTATGGTAACCAGAAGACTGTTGAGAAACGCATTACCCATACCGTCGTTGGTTAACACAAAGATGTAGTTGTCCAGTGTCCAGAACCCCTGGGTGAACGGTTGGAGCACGGCGGTCCACCAACCGGTTGAGTTGATCGCCTGGGGTTCCCGGAACGAACTCACCAAAAGGCCAAGTGTCGGTACGGTCCAGACGAGAACGATTGCGATAATTGCCAGATTTAGAAAAACACGTCCGAGTTTTTCCCGAGAGGTCTTTTTTCTTTTTTGTATTACTAAAGTATCAGACATAACCCCTCCTCAAGCCTTATTCAGACTGCGGATATTCCGGATCATCACCGGCGTAACCGCAATAAAGATGATCACCGCTAACGCGGCGCCCCGTCCGTACTGCCCCCGGGTAAACATCTGGTTGTACATCATGTTGGCGACAACGTCGGTGTTGAACCGCCCGCTGGTCATAACGAAAACGACGTCAAATACCTTGAGCACCAAAATGACTATCGTCGTTGTGACCGTTAAAATCGTACCGCTGACATAGGGAATAATTACCCGAAAGAAAATAAGAAACTCTCCGGCACCGTCAATACGCGCCGCTTCCATCAGGCTGGACGGTACACCTTTTACGGCCGACGAGAGGATGACCATGGCAAAACCGGTCTGAAGCCAGACCATGATCACAATGAGAAAGAAGTTGTTCCACGGCTCCAGGCGCAGCCATCCCACAGGATCGCCGCCCAGGCCAACCACAATTGCATTGAGTAACCCGATCTGCTGCCCGTAGGTCGCGAAGTAGTAGACAAAGCGCCAGATGACCGATGCACCGACAAAGGAAATCGCCATGGGGAGAAACACCAGTGATTTGGCGATCTTCTCCCATTTTACACGGTCGACCAGAACGGCGATGACCAGTCCGAATGACACAGAAAAAAGAGGAACAAAGATGAGCCAGAGGATGTTGTTTCTGATCGCGATAAGCAGCGCCGAATCCTGAAACGCCGCGACGTAGTTCTGCAACCCGAAATTGGACGGTGTACCGCCCCGGGTATAGTCAAAAAAACTGATCGCAATGGTTCGAATCGTCGGATAGATGATGTAAATTAAAAGAACTAGAAATGCCGGTATGATAAATACGTAGGGTCTCAAGAAATCGCGAACACCGATGGGGAACTGGTTGACCAGGTTGTCCGCCGTCAGAAACAGCGCCCAGATTCCTCCGACTCCAACGACAAGTGCTACAATTGCTATCAGCAATCGCGGTGAGTCTCCGCCGCGCATGAAGTTAAAACTCCACGCAAAAACCACAAACAGAAGCGCTGCGATCACAAGTGACAGGATGATCTGCATCGGTCTGCTCTTTATACTACTGGTATCAATCATAACACCCCCGGAACCAACATTTGTTAAGGAAAGGAAGGGCAGGGAAGCCGTCGGCCTCCCTGCCTGAATATTGGACTATCGTTGAATCACGATCTGAATCACGGCCAGCTGTTGTCGATGTTCTGCAGCAGTCTGTTGAGATTTGCCTTTGGGTCGTTGACGTACGCCGTAATTTCCGTCCAGAACGTACCGGCTCCAACAGGTCCGGGCATCAGGTCCGATGCGTCAAACCGGAAGGTCGTTGCATCCTGCAGAATCTCGGCAATACCACGATCTGCCACAGTAGGATACCAGTCCAGGGGTGTGTCCTTGTGGGGTGATACAAAACCACCGGCTTCAATCCACGCCTTTGTGGAAAGACCGGTTGCCAGATAGCGTATCGCCGCCCGCACTTCAGGTCGGTCCTGCATGGGACCAAAGAAGTCGCCAGCACCAAGTACAGGATTACCCAGGGACTCGTCGATCGGCGGGAGGTAGAAAAATCCAACCGTTTTGCCGATTTCGGCACCTTTCTGAGGGAAGAACGCCGCGATAAACGACGCCTGACGGTGCATGAGTGCCGCCGGAGGATCGATGGCAATCGGCGTTGATGCATCCCCAAACGGTGTCAGGACTATACCTTGCCGGCCACCCAATACGTAGTCTTTGTTGAACCAGATTTCGGCCATGTAATCGAGAGCTTCCCGGAATTCGGGGCTGTTGAATTTGACCTCACCGGCAACCCACTTGTCGTATACTTCCGGTGGATGGATACGCAGCATGATGTCTTCAAGCCAGTCTGTGGCAACCCATCCGGTAGCACCGGAACTCTCAATACCGATTGACCACGGCGTGTAACCGTCGGCAACCATCCGGTCGCTGAGAGCGAGCATTTCATCCCACGTTTCCGGTATTTCATACCCTTCTTTTTCAAATGTAGGGATGTTGTACCAGACAAGACTCTTGACGCTGGCGCGGTACCATACACCGGCCTGAATTCCACCGATGTCGGCAAGGTCAAGCCATGCGTCGTTGTACTGCTGCTTCAGGTAATCCATACCCAGCCAGTCGGAAACGTCGTACACGTAACCACCCCTGACCAGGTCGGCGGCAAGACCGGGCTGAGGAAAGGCGGCGATATCTGGAGGACTTCCCCCTTCCGACCGCACGGTGATCAGCGTTTCAAAGTCGCCGCTCCCTTCGTAGACGACCTTTATACCGGTAGCCTCTTCAAAGGGAACCATAGACGCCGTAAATCTGCGGGCGTCTTCATCAACAAAGGCACCGAAGATGTTGACTGTTTTCCCTGAAAGGTCTTGACCGTCCGTGTAGGGGTTGTCGCTGTAATCGACACCCGACGTATCTGAAGCCGTTCCCGCCTTCCCACTCTTTTCCTGCTGACCACCGGACCAGACCGGGGCCGCAACGAGAAGTACCGCTATTAACAGTAATAACAGTTTTTTGATCATGTTACCTCCTAATTATGGTTACATGTATTAGTTGTATTGTACAACCAACCAAACAGTAGCACGAGAAATTTAGCCTGTCAAACAAAATATGACTGAATTACACAGTAAGGGCCGGTGAGGTCGCTGAAACCGAGGATTTCTTTTTGACACGGCTCAAGTACCGGTGTAGAGTTGGTTGTAGCAACCAACTGTATGGCGAACTATATAAGCGAAGTCAACATCACCAGGGTTCTCAGAGCAGTTTATCTCAATCACGGGTTAAGCCGCGTTGATATAGCAAAGCTCCTCGGCCTCAACAAATCGACCGTCTCCAAGATAGTGGGCTACCTCGAAGAGATAGGTATTGTAGAAACGGCCGCCGTGGGAGACGCCGGACCAACCGGGGGGCGGCGTCCTATCCACCTGCGGATCCGTCCCAACTGGGGCTGCATCATGGGTGTGGAAATCCAGACTGAGGCATTTACGGTTGTCGGTATCAACCTCAACGGTGACGTTTTTTTCTCACATACCGAACCTCTGGACCTCCGGGGCAAACACATCGTAGATATCTTTGTAGAGATCGTACGTCAATTTCTACCCAGCCTGGATGCCCTCGAAATGCCCCTGATTGGAATTGGCGTTGCCCTGCCAGGCTTCGTCGATCCCGAACGAGGCGTCCTCAGAGCGTCCAAACCGCTTGAGAGATACCAGGACGTCCCCTTTGTACACGAAGCACGCAAACGTCTGGGGCTGTCTATTCCCATACTCGTTGATAACGATGCCAACTGCGGCTGTTGGGGAGAACTGGCTTTCAAGCACACCGACAGACCTCCGAATTTTCTCTTTGTACTGGGTGAACTACGAAAACACACTATAGAAATGGACGATTACCGAATCATGGCTTTGGGACTCGGTCTTGTCCTGAACGGCAGCGTGCACCACGGGCACGAGTTTTCCGCGGGGGAGTTTCGC
>JBAYPC010000194.1:0-5771 GCA_041677905.1 Alkalispirochaeta sp.
CGTCCCGAGTTCTCCGGTGCGGACCGGTTTCCAATGGCGCGATGGATCATCCGGAACGACGACTTTGCCGGAGCGTTGAGTAATATCGATAGGAACGCTGCCGTCGTCGTTGCGGCGGCGTCAAACGAACTGGACGCACTGAGATACGCGTTGAACTCTCCGGCGGGATATGTGGGGCTACTGGGAAGTAAGCAAAAAGCAGCGGAGTTTCTGAGTGCCCTGCGGGCCGAAGGAATGTCCCGGGAGTCTCTGGAGCGGCTCCACGCCCCGATCGGTCTGGATATCGGTGCGGAAACACCGGCCGAAATTGCGGTGAGTATTCTGGCTGAGATACTGGCATGCAGAACTCGCCGCAACACAGCCTCCCTGCGGCGCATGGTGGACCGACTGGTGGTGATTCGCGGTGCCGGAGATATTGCAACCGGGGTTGCCCTGCGGCTCTTCCGATCGGGTTTTCCCGTCGTGTGTCTGGAAATTCCTCGACCTACCGTCATTCGCCGGACCGTTTCCTTTGCCCAGGCTCTCTACGATACCGGTGAGAAAGCGGGTGAGAAAGCGGGTGAGAAAGCCGTTGAGAACGCGGGTGAAATAGTGGTAGAGGGCGTTCGGGCGGTCCGGGCGGAATCGGTGGTCGATGTGTATACGGCAATAGAGCAGGGGTTCATCCCGGTTCTACCCGATCCGGACGGGGAAAGCCTGGAGGTGCTCCGGCCGGCCGTTCTGGTAGACGCTATCCTGGCCAAGCGAAACGTGGGGACCCGCCGGGATATGGCGCCGGTAACGATCGCTCTGGGGCCCGGTTTCACCGCCGGTACCCATGCGGATGCCGATGTAGACGCCGTAGTGGAAACCAACCGGGGCCATTCACTGGGTCGGGTTATCCTGGACGGGTCTGCAGCGGCGGACACCGGTCTTCCCGGCACTGTCGGGGGCGAGTCGGCCAGACGGGTGGTCCGCTCGCCCGGTGACGGGGTTTTTCAGCACACCGTGTCCATCGGTGACCTTGTCCACGAAGGGGACATCCTGGGAACCGTCGGAGACGACCCGGTACCAAGCCCGTTGACGGGGCTCGTCAGGGGTTTACTGGCGGACGGGCTGACGGTAACAAAAGGGTTCAAGATAGGTGATGTGGATCCCCGGGGCGCTGACGTTGACTGGCATACCGTGTCGGATAAGGCCAGAGCGGTGGCAGGCGGCGTCCTGGAGGCAACACTCTTCCTGCTGAACCGCCGTTGACCTTCTTGCCGGTTGCCGACGCGGACCGCGCTCCTCGTACCACGCCTTCTCGTACCACGCGCCCTCGTACCGCGCCCCCTCGTACCGTGCCCCCTCGTACCGTGCCCCCTCGTACCACGGGCCCCGCAGTTATTCCACATCAATACCGATAAACGAAAAGTTGGTCACATCAAAGAGCCCCATATCCGTCAACTTCAACCGGGGAATGACCGGCAGGGCCAGAAACGAAAGCGTCATAAACGGGTCAATAGACGGATTCACCCCTAATTCGTCTGCCGCCAGGGCGTTCAGCACCGCCAGCTTCTCCTGAACCTTTTCACCCGGCTCGTTTGACATCAGGCCCGCAATCGGCAGAGGCAGCGTTCCCCGGATCTCCCCTCCCACCGAAACGGTCATGCCCCCGGCACAACGGATAAGCTCCTCAGCGGCGTTCACTATATCGCCGCCGTTGTCTCCGACCACAATCAGGTTATGCGAGTCATGGGCAATAGTCGTCGCAAGAGCACCACCGTGAAGTTGAAACCCCTCAACCAGACCCAACCCGACATTTCCCAGACCCTTGTGACGCTCTATAACGGCGAGTTTGCAGATATCGATATCTTCGTGGTGGACAAAATAGCCTTCCTCGTCCCGGACCACCTCCCGGATCAAAAGCTCCGTTATAAGATCTCCCGGGCAGATACCGATGACCCGGACCGAACGGGACTGCAGGTGCAGACGTAATCGGGATGCATCAAAGTCCTTGACCGTAACCGTTCCGGTTACCCCGGACGTATCCGGCGTGCCAACCGCAAATAGCGGCTTCCGAGCCTCCCCAACCAGCACACCCGCCTTGTATACCTGCCGCACATCCACTGCAGACAGATCATCAACGACAACGATGTCTGCGTCGTACCCCGGAGAGACCGCACCCTTTCCCGTCAGTCCGTACCCGACAGCCCCGTTAATAGTGCCCATCTGGATTGCCGTGATCGGATCGATCCCGTTTTCAATCGCCAGCCTGATGTTAAAGTCGATATGCCCTTCCGTCAGAATATCCGCCGGCTGTTTGTCATCGGTGCAGAAACTGCAGTACCTGCTGTTGGATGCAGTAACACCGGCCACAAGGGTCTTCAGGTTCCGTGCCGCCGATCCCTCCCGTATGAGTACCCGCATACCCAGCGTGAGGCGCTGCTGCATCTCTTCCACAGTAGAACACTCGTGATCCGTTTCGATCCCGGCCAGACGGTAAGCCGCCAGGTCGCCACCCAGCACCATCGGAGCGTGCCCATCAACCCGTTTGTTCCTGCCCGCCGCAAGGGCGATCTTCGCCAGAATATCCGAATCTCCGGACAGGACAGAGGGGTAGTCCATCACCTCGCCCAGACCCAGCACAGCATCTTCATCGATCAGCGTGGCCAGGGCACGGGCATCCAGTACGGCTCCCGCGTTTTCAAAAGAAGTGGAAGGCACACAGGACGGGAGCATGTAGTACACATCCAGGGGAATCCCCCGGGACGCATCGATCATGTAGCGAATACCGTCAATACCGGCGACATTGGCGATTTCATGGGGATCCGCCACAATCGAGGTTGTACCGTGGGGGACAACCAGACGGGCAAACTGTTCCGGAGATACCAGGGACGACTCAATGTGGACATGACTGTCGACAAACCCGGGGACAAGGACAGCCCCATGCATGTCCTTTGTCGTCTCACCCCGGTAGGCACCGCTTTCACCCACCCCGACGATAACCCCGTCGGCAATGGCAACCTCGCCCTCAGGCACATCTCCAGTAAAGACATTTACAATTCGAGCGTTAGTCAGAACAAGGTCTGCGACCTCTCGACCCATAGCGACATCTATCAGGTGTTTTCGGTCCATGGAGGCACCTCCTGGTTATAGCATAGTTCCGATATATAACATTTTTCAATATTGCCAGTTTTAAGATTACGGTTTACAGTGAGATTAAGCATCTCTAGCCGAAATCTCGAATCAACACACTTTTACGTAGGAGGCAGAAAATGGAAAAATTCTTCCAGCTGAAGGCCAACAACACCACTGTGCAGACAGAGTTAATTGCCGGCCTGACAACCTTCCTGACAATGGCGTACATCCTCGCCGTTAACCCAGGAATCTTGTCGGCAACCGGAATGCCCGCAGACTCGGTCTTTACCGCAACGGCCCTGTCGGCAGGAATCGCAACACTGGTCATGGCACTGGTAGCGAAGTTGCCCTTCGCACTCGCTCCGGGTATGGGGCTGAACGCCTTCTTCGCGTTCACCGTCGTACTCGGAATGGGCTATACTTGGCAAATGGCCCTGACCGCCGTATTTCTGGAAGGTATTATCTTTCTGGTGCTCTCGTTCTTCAACGTCCGGGAGGCGATCATCAACCTTATACCGGCAGAAATCAAACGTGCCATTTCCGTCGGTATCGGTATTTTTATCGCCTTTATCGGGTTGCAGAACGCCGGTATCATCGTGAACAACGACGCCACCCTGGTCGGCCTCGGTTCAATGGCCAACCCGACGGCCCTGTTGGCGGTGATCGGCATGACAATTACAGCCGTCATGCTCGCCTTCAAGGTAAGAGGTGCTCTCCTCTGGGGTATCCTGGTTTCTACCGTCATCGGTATTCCCATGGGTGTCACCAACGTTCAGGGGTTTCGACTCTTTTCGATGCCGCCGTCGCTGAAACCTATCCTCTTCCAGTTTGAGTTCGCCCAGATATTTACACTGGATATGCTGGTCGTTCTCTTTACCTTCCTCTTTGTCGATATCTTCGACACCGTAGGAACTCTCATCGGCGTATCAACCAAAGCGGGCCTCATGACCCCGGATGGACAGATCCCCCGGGCAAAACAGGCGCTGATCGCCGACGCCGTCGGTACCACCGTTGGTGCTATGTTGGGTACCTCAACAGTCACCACCTACGTAGAAAGTGCAGCCGGTGTGGAAGAAGGCGGACGAACCGGACTGACCGCCCTCACCGTTGCAGTGCTCTTCCTGCTGGCTCTCTTCCTGAGCCCCCTGTTCCTGCTCGTTCCCGGCGCGGCCACCGCCCCGGCACTGGTTCTGGTTGGTGTCTTCATGATGGGCCCCGTTCGGGACATCGACTTCACCGATATCAGCATCGCCCTGCCGGCCTTTTTGACAATCCTCATGATGCCCCTGGCCTACAGCATTGCTGAAGGTATCGTCTGGGGTCTCATCTCTTTTGTCCTTATTAAAGCACTGAGCGGCAAAGGCAAGGATATCAGCGTCGTCACCTACGTTCTGGCAGCAGTGCTTCTGCTGAAGTTCTTTATGTGACACCCTGATTTCGAAATTAGAAGGCGGCGGTCCTTGACAAACCGCCGCCTCCCGTAGAGCATAGTCCCTACATTTAAACTGTTTGTTACAAAGGAAGAGGGGTGAAAATCCCCCGCGGACGCGCCACTGTAAACGGTAAGCGCTGCGTCATTACGCCACTGGAGTACTCCGGGAAGGCGACGCAGTTACACCGACAGCCAGGAAACTTTGGCAGACAGATAGTATCCAAGCTTCGCGAGAAGAGCTTGCCAATACGTCGTCGCGCCGGTTTCCGGTCCCGCAACCTTTGCGGCCCAACCACGCCACCACGTCACGCAAGCCTCCGCACAGGAGGTTTTTTTATGCACCGGTTCTTTTGGTTTATGTTGAACGCCCAGCGTTCTGCCCTGCGCCACCTATTGGCTGTCCTGCTGGTAGCCGGCTCGGTCGGACTCGGCCTGACCGGCTGCGACTTCGGCGGCGGGGGCGGCCCCTCGTTTCCAACAGGAACGTGGACCAGCGAGTGGGGCGAGACCTACGAGATCGACACCCAGGCGATTACTTACGACAATGGGTCCGGCGGCGGGTACACCGCCACAGTCATCTCAATAAACGAGTATCAGTTTAACGCCGGTGACACCAGCATCACACCGGAAGCCCCCGCCGCCGTCCAACCTGGCTACGCCGTAATCAAGTACACCGCCGTCAGCGACCTGAGTTGGGGTGCCGTCGGGAAGTACAACATATTCCGCTGGGCCGAGAACTCAGCCGGATTGGATTTTCGTTTGTTAACCCAGGGTGGCAAGTACAACGACGACTACACGGTCATCAGCGTATTTGATACGCCGGCACAGGCCGTGAACGGTGCAACCAACGCGGCAGGTTATTTCGCGTACGCCGGCAGCTACGCTCGGTGACGGAATAAGTCATGACATATTGGACCGGCGGGGCGAGGATCCCCGCCGTTTTTACCATCCTGGTGGCGGTGGCGATGGTAACCGCCTGTACCAACCCCACCACCTCCGATGACGGACCCGTTCCGACCTACGCCCACGGTGACGGTGTGCCCCTCAATTCGAGGGGCATCGCGGGGTGGGCGAAAGGTCTCGGCCCGGGCGGATACGAACGTGGGCCCGGCGCGGAGGCGTATACCAATCCCGATCGTGCTATTGGCCCTGCCAGTGGTATTGCCACCGATGTCGTCGTCCTCGGGCAGGGTGGTTCAATCGTCCTTGATATGGGAACGCCCTTCGGCGATACCCC
>JBAYPC010000195.1:0-5767 GCA_041677905.1 Alkalispirochaeta sp.
CTGGACGGTGACCGGTTACCGCCGATCCGCACCTTTGAGTCGCTCCGGGAGGCGGTGGACTTTCTGACGGAACACGCAGGCACAGGCGGCCCGAAGGAGTCGGTGATCCTCCTCTCCCCGGGGTGTGCGTCTTTCGGCATGTTCCGGAACGAGTTTGACCGGGGCAACCAGTTTATTCAGCTTGTCGGCGAGGCGTAACTTCGTAGAGGGTGATGTTGTCATCCAGGAAATCGGTGGCCACCACAAACCGACCGTCCGGTGAGACCGCCAGGCCCGTCGGCTGGTTTCTGCCGTAGAGCTCCTGGACTGTTTCCAGGGTGAGCGGATCGAGGACGAGGATGCGGCCGAAGTGGGGGCCCCGCAGGAGGTAGCTCTCCCGGTTGTTTCGACCCCGTTCGCTGACGTAGAGGTAGCGCTCGGCGGGGTCTATGGCGATGGTGTTGATGTTGGAGCCGAGGCGGGGGGAGCGGATCGCCCGGCGATCCGCTCCCCCCGGGCCTGCCACGAGGGATACGGTGCCGTAGTACATGTCGCTGTAGTACACCCGGTGTGACCGGGGAGACCCGATGATGTGGCGGGCCGCACCAATTTCGGGGCCGAAGCGGTCTATGGGTGCACCGGTCCGGGTATCAAGCCGGAGAATCTCCCCTGTTGAGAAGATGCAGACCCACAGAACGCTGTCTCCGTTTGTAAGAAGGAGGCCCCGAGGCTGCCCGCCGACGGGGATGGTACGGATGATGTCGCCGGTATGGCCGTCCAGTTCTACCACCGACTCACCGTACCAGTTTGAAACCCAGACGGTCCCGGTCCGCCGTGAGAAGGCCATGACCTTTGGCCACCCGCCGCCGGCGGGGTGAACCGAGAGCCACCGTCCGGTAGTGATGTCAAAACGGTGCACCTGGTCGGTGGTCATCTGGGAGACCCAGAGCTCACCGGTTTCGGCTATGACCAGGGGTTCTACAAAGCCTTCCAGCTCGGCCCAGGGGGGCGGTGGAGCGAGGCGCCCCGCCGGTACGAGGGAGGTGGTGCCCCACCGGTCTTCTTCAAGATGAAACAGGTCTATGCCGGCATCCCGCAGGAGGGGAACCGCCACGGTTGTAGGGGTGAGAAAGGTGGCGCTTTTGGGTGATGACCCGGTGGGGGTTTCCGAGACGAAGCGTAGGGGGCCGGGGGTGGCCCCGCCGACGTCAGGGTAAAGGCGTTCTTCGATGATGAACCGGGTCGGCGGGGCGCCGCCGGTGGCGGACGGAGCTCCGCCGGTGGTGGCCCGAGCCCCACCATTGGCGGACGGAGCTCCGCTGGTGGTGGCCCGAGCCCCACCATTGGCGGACGGAGCTCCGCCGGTGGTTGCCCGAGCCCCACCATTGGCTGTCCGGGGGAGGTGGATGCGTCGCAGTTCATAGCCTGGTGCTCGCAGTTCCAGGATGGTCCCGGGGCTAAGGCCGGTGATGACGCGCCAGGCGTCATCGGTGGGGCTGTCGGTGAGGGGTGTGGCAGCGAGTTGGGTTCCGTCTGAGGCGGTATGTACTGTGGTCTCCGGTGGAAACACGCGGTAACGAAGTTCAATTTGATGATCTTCAGACGGAAGAACTGGTGGGAAGGGTGTTGTAAGGGCGGTCAGGAGGATGGCCAGGACGACGGGGATCGGGGTACTACGGTGGCGGGGATGTGGTGCATTTCCCGGTAGCGCATTGTCGGTCATCACGGTTATTATGGAGTATGACACATTATCCTGAAGAGTTTGTAAAGAAGCTGCCGAAGACTGATCTGCATGTTCATCTGGACGGGAGTCTGCGTGAGCGGACGTTGATCGACATTGCCAAGGAGGAGCGGATTGATCTGCCGTCGTATACGCCGGAGGGGCTGAATGAGTTGGTCTTCAAGCCGTCGTACGCGAATCTTGATGAGTATCTGCGCGGTTTTGGGCTGACGAACAAGGTGCTGCAGCGGGAGGAGCACTTGCATCAGGTGGCCTATGAGTTGGCTATGGACAATGCGGCGGAGGGGGTGCGTCACCTGGAGGTGCGGTTTGCGCCGCAGCTGCACATGAGTGACGATCTTTCGTTTTCGCAGGTGATGCACGCTGTTGATGCGGGGCTGCGGCAGGCTCGGGGTGAGATTAACGGGGCGATGCCGGCGGATGAGCCGGAGTTTGACTACGGTATTATCGTGATTGCCATGCGCTTTTTTGCGCCGAACTTCTCCCGGTACTACAAGGCGCTCTCGGCGGTGCACAGCTATTCGGACCCGACCGAGATCATACGGATGGCTTCCAATGAACTTGCCCGGGCGACGGTCAGGCTGCGGGATGAAAGCGATGTGCAGGTGGTGGCGTTTGACCTGGCCGGCAGTGAGTTTGGGTATCCTGCGGGGGACCATGAAGAGGCGTTTGCCTACGTTCACAAGCACTTTCTCAAGAAAACGGTTCACGCCGGGGAGGCTTACGGTCCTGAGTCTATTTTTCAGGCGATTACGAAGCTCCACGCCGACCGTCTGGGTCACGGCTTGAGTCTCTTTGATCCTGATCTTATCCGGGACCCTGCGATTGAGGACAAGGAGAAATACATCCGTCGGCTGGTAAACTACATTGCCGACAACCGGATGACGATTGAGGTGTGTCTAACCAGTAATCTCCAGACGGTTCCTGACTTGAAGTCGGTGAAGGACCACTCTTTGGGCAAGATGCTGGACAACAAGCTCTCTATCTCGTTCTGTACGGACAACCGGCTGGTGTCGCACACTTCGGTCACCGGCGAGATAAACCTGGCACTTCAGAACTTTGACATCACACCGAATCAGCTGAAGAACATCATCATCTACGGGTTCAAGCGGTCCTTCTCGTACAAGCAGTATCCGCAGAAGCGGGAATACGTCCGCAAGATTATCAACTACTACGAAAAGCTGGAACGGGAGTTTGGGGTGGTGGGATAATGCTGGGATAGTGTCAGTGTCAACAGCGGTTGGCTGGTCTACGCTACCTGCTTGACGGCGGGCAGGTGGTACAGTGCCTCCGGGGCCAGGTCGGCCCCAGCTTAACAGGCAGGTTTCATTCGACACATATGGACTCTGTCAGCAACGGTGATAAAGTTCCGGAATTCAGCGGAATAAAAGTTCCGCTTTCGTAGCACAAAAAGGGTGGACCGCCTACCTTGGTTGGGTAACCAAACCTACACCTTGGAAGGAGCCCACCCCGGATGTGCCGAAAGGAAGACCGGATGCACGTTGCCCGGATCATGGCCAAAGATGGCCATTCACAGAAAGACATCGCAGTAAAGTTGGGTGTCAGCGACCGGATGGTCAGAAAGTACCTCAAGCCGGATTTCGGAACAAGGCCCCGGAAGACCAGGAAGAGTATTCTTGAGCCGTTTCATGAGTTCATCGACTCATTGCTGGAGGACGACCCGTTTATCAATCTGGTATTGGTCAACGAGCGGCTCCAGCGTCGTGGCTACACCGGCGGTATGACAATCCTTCGTGATTATGCGCGAAAGAAACGCAAGCGGATTACGACGAAGGCGGTTCGCCGGTTCGAAACGGAGCCGGGGCGTCAGGCCCAGGTGGACTGGAAAGAGTGCGGCCGGTGGAACATCAACGGCGAACTTATCAAGCTGTACGCGTTCGTGATGGTGCTGGGCTATAGCCGAAAGCCGTTTGTCCTGTTCACGACCAACATGAAGCTCTCTACGGTGCTGAAGGCGCACCTGTTGGCGTTTGCCTGGTACGGTGCGGTTCCCCGAGAGATCCTGTACGACAACATGAAGACCGCCTGGCAGTACGTCTCAGGGCAATGGATGGTCAATCCGGGACTTCTGAAAGTCGCTTCGGCGTGTGGATTCACGCCGCGGCGATGTCGGGTACGGCGACCGCAGACGAAGGGGAAAGTGGAGCGCTTCATCGGCTACCTTGCCCATAACTTCCTGCCCCGTGTTGCCGGACCGCAAGCAACGACGGTCGCTGATCTGAACGATGCAGTTCAACAGTGGCTCACTGAGATTGACGACCGGCAGCTCGGAGGAATCCGCCAGACACGAAAGGAGCGGTTCGCCGAAGAGAAACCGTTCATGCATCCCTGGATACCGGAAGCGGCTCCGGATGTTCGGCAATCGGTAGACCTAGTGGTGTCCCGCGACGGGCTGGTCTCGTGGCAGACAAACCGCTATAGCGTGCCGGCCGACATCATCGGAGAAATCGTTACCCTCAAGATAGATACCGCAACCAGCGAAGCCGATATCGTCCACAACGGAACGGTGGTTCGATCGATGACGCTTATGCCTCCTCGATCTCATGACATCGATCGGCGGGAAGAAGACCTGCGGTCTCTCCGGCAACGGTGGAAGCGAGAAAACGAGTCCGGGACATCAGAGTCTGACGCCGGGGTATCTGATGATGAAACGAAGGTCCTGCACGCGCTTCTTGCCACGATGGTGGAGATTCGGCATCCCGAGGCCTATGACCATATCGCGGAGCATAGCGCATGAATGCCGTCATAGCGACCGTGGAAACCCGTATGCGTGAGTTGGGTCTCGAGTTCATGGCTGCCGGCCTCGAGAGTTTTCTGGAGTCCCAGACGCGCCAGGACAATACTCTCGCACAATCGCTGGCCGACCTCATGGAGATCGAATCGATCCCCCGGAAAGAGCGGGCAGCACGGAGTCGGGTCAAACTCTCGGGAATGCCGGTCATCAAACGGCTGGAAGACTTCGAGCTCGATTGGCTGAAAGGAGGGATGACTCCCCGACAGCTGGCTGAGCTGTCCAGCCTTTCCTTCGTACCCCGGAAGGAGAATCTGATCCTGATGGGCCCCAGCGGCCTCGGGAAGACGCATCTGATGCTCGCTCTGGCACACAAGGCGTGTCTGACCGGGCATACCGTGTGGTACACCAGCTGCATCGATTTGATGGAAGACCTTACCCGATCACGGGAACACGGACGGCTGAAACGGCGGCTGACATGGATGCGGAAGCCACACATCATCCTGATTGACGAGGTGGGCTACGAGGAACTCACTCGGGAACAAGCGAACCTCTTCTTCCAGGTTGTGAACGCCCGGTACGAACACGGGAGCATCATCCTCACCACGAATAAATCGTTCGGGCAATGGGCAGAGATCCTCAATGACGAAGCGATCGCGACGGCGACCTTGGATCGCCTCCTTCACCATGCCCACGTCTACAGTCTCAAAGGAGATTCATACCGGATGAAAGACCGGATGAAAATCGGGGTCGTTGACCCTGTTGAACCATATCAAAAAGCGGAACTCTGAAACCGTTGAAAAGCGGAACTTCTAAACCGTTGTTGACAACCGTGTCAGCCGCCCCTGGACCGGTGCAGATCGGACGGTTTGGTCAGGAAACCGCACCGGACGCTGTTGGAGATATGGCGGCGCATTACTACGACGCTTTTACCAGTCGGCGTCTTGTGTATCCGTACTTTTCCGAGGTGCGTCGGTGAGTGTGTCACGGTATACGACGGAACTCCAAAAGACGACGGGTGCTCTGGATGAACTCCGGGAGGTATTTTACCTGTGGGAACCGGGAGTGGAACGGACCACGTTAACCCAGCGTGTGATCGATTCAGGTGCTCTTGGGCGTAGTTCAACAACTCGGGCCAAAGATATCGTCAATCGCGCCTTTGCCCAGCGCTTTCTTGTACCAGATGATCGTCCGGCCCGGCGGATAAAGACCGCTCTCTCTGTCGGGATCGATCAAGCGAGTTTCCGCGATCTGGTGTTTTTGTATACTTTGCGAGCTCAGACACTAGTCCGTGA
>JBAYPC010000196.1:0-5752 GCA_041677905.1 Alkalispirochaeta sp.
CCGGGCGGCGTAGCGGGGGCTGGCTAAGGCGCTGTAGGCGATACCGCCGGGGATATCGAAGGTCTGCATGACCATGAGGGAAAATTCGCCTAAGGTCAGGGGGTGGTCGTCGGGGTAGTCAAAGGGGGCGACTTTCTGCGATGAACCGGCCTGGGCTGTATCGGCGGCCTGGAGGAGGGTGACGGCGTTGCCGTAGGTGATGTGGTCCTGGGCCAGTACGGTGTCGATGAGCTGGTTGGACTGGGCGGCCAGATTTCCGCCGATAAGGAGAATCACCGTGGTGATGATGTACCGAATTGGAACTTCTAAACGTTTCATGCCTTTCCTTTCTCTGTGAATGATAATATATCACATAGCTTAGTGTTTCACTAATATATACAGAGAAATTTCGATGTGACAAGGCGCGTTTGTGGGTGCTGTAGGCTGGATGATCTGGTTGGTGGTAGGATAACAGTATGAAAGATATGGATCAGCGTGATGGGCGGGCGTTACGGGGTGTGGCGTTTGCGGCGGCTTTGGTGGTTGCGTTGTCGGTGACGGCGGCGGGCTGGTTTGTGGGGCGTGGTGTGGAGCAGACGCGCTCCTATGACCGGTTTGTGACGGTGAAGGGGCTGGCGGAACGGGCTGTTGTGGCGGACCGGGCGGTCTGGCCGATCAGTTTTGTCTCTACAGATGACTCACTGCAGGTGGCTCAGGAGATGGTTGAGCGGGATACCCGGGCGGTCCGGGCGTTTCTGGCGGAGCATGGGCTCTCTGGGGATGCGGTGGAGGTGCAGAACCTGGTGGTAACCGACCAGCTGGCCCAGGCGTACCGGTCGGGTCCGGTGGACAGTCGGTACATCATTGAACAGACCCTTCTGGTGCGAACTGAGGACGTTGCGGCGGTACGGGAGGCGACGCAGGATATCGGGGTACTTCTGGCTGAGGGGGTTGTCCTGGGTGGTCAGGGGTACCGGCCTGGGCCGAGTTTCATGTTTACGGGGCTGAACGATATCAAGCCTGAGATGATTGCCGAGGCGACGGCGGCGGCGAGGGCGAGTGCCGATCAGTTTGCCGCCGACTCGGGGAGTGTGTTGGGATCTATCAGGCGGGCGAACCAGGGGGTCTTTCAGATTCTCGCCGCCGATGGGGCGGTCAATATGGATGAATCATCACAGATCAACAAAATGGTCAGGGCGGTGGTGACATTGGAGTACTTCCTGGAGGAATAGAACGCGGCTGTTCGGGTTGGCCTGGGCGTGTTCGCCCTGTAGGTCGATAAAATTCCTGAATTCGCCGCGAGGGGCGAACTGTATATGACAATTTCGGTGTTAAAAAACGATTGGAGCAGGTGATGCTTTGCATTTTGTTCTTATAAATCATTGAGGAACAAGTAAATAGACTTCTGGTTTTGAGCGCTTCCTGTTTTTGGCATGGTTTTTGCTTTCATATAGTCAAGTATTTAAGTCAGAGGAGACTATAATGATGAGAAAGTTATTTTTTGTATTGATCATGGTTGGGGCGGCGACGGCAGTATTTGCTCAGGCACAACTCACGGACACCGGTTCGGTTACGCTGCAGGGTGTTGTTGCAAAGCGGGTAGAGATTACGGTGACCGGTGTCGGAAATTACAACAACCTCGATCTGACCACAGACGCGACCGACTTGGCAGTGGTAGAGGTCAACGAGTACTCGAACGTACGCGAAGGGTATGAGGTAAAGCTCACGTCGTTAAATGCCGGTGCTGAAAGTACCAGCGACCCCTCGTTTAAGGGGGCCCTTGGTGGTGAGTCGCTGACCTACACCGTCAAATACGATTCCACAGCGGTGAGTTTCACCAGCGGCGAAGCTCTGATCACCGATGCTTTCGCCAAGACGGGGCGTCCCGGTGCGAACAAAAACCTTACAATCAGCTATGCTGGAAGTACCGCCGACCTGGTTAGCGACACCTACAGTGATGATCTGACCTTTACGATCACCGCTAAATAGGGCTCCGGGTCGCGGCCGGGAGACTAATATGAGCAAACGTCGTATGAGACAAAACCTGGCGATCACCGTTCTGGCAACGGTGATCCTTTTTTTCTCGGCAGTAAGCAGTGTCACTGCGTTGTCGCTGGAACCGCTCTCCCACACATTCGACACAACTCAGTCCGGTCGGATTCGCACGTTTCGGGTCAAAAACACTCAGAGTCAACGCATTTCTGTCCGCGTCAGAATGACGTCCCGTTCCCTGTTGCCAAACGGTGAAGAGGTACGGGGACCGGTGGACGACGAGTGGCTGGTGTTTCCCCGGCAGATGACTCTGGAGCCGGGGACAACGCAAGCGGTCCGGGTTCAGTACACCGGTACCGACGACGTGTCGGTAGAACGGGCGTACCGTATTGTCGCCGAGCAGCTGCCGGTGGACTTCTCCGGTGGTGATCGGCAGTCGGGCATAAACCTCCTGTTCCGGTACGAAGGAAGCGTCTACGTCGCGCCTCCGGGGGCGGCCCCCGACGTTGTTCTTGTAGAGTCGTCTTTGCAGTTTGAAGACGGTGTGCTTCAGGGTCTGCTGGTCCGTTTTGAAAACCGTGGAACCGCTCACGCCATATTAAACGACCTGGTCTTCACCATTTCACGGAGCGACGCCGCCGGCACCGCAGGCAATACCGTTGATGAAATAACCATAGGTGAAGAGGACCTTGCGGTCCTTGGCGGGGCAAATCTGCTGGCTGGTGCACGTCTGGAAGAACTCATTCCTCTGTCCAAAGAGTGGGCCGAGGGGCTTCTCAATGTCAGGTATGACGTTGACCTTTTGCAGTAGGGGCAGCAGGGACTCGCCGTCTGTGCTGCTCTTCGTCGTCATTTTGATATTCGCATTTTTTCTCGTCCCGGGGCCTGGGCCTGTATCGGCGCAGGAACAACGACGGGAACAACAGCAGGTACCGGTCCCGCTTCGTATCGTCTTACCGTCGGGTTCCCGGTCTGTCGTGACCAACGCCATTATCGACTCCGACCTCACATTGCAGTCCGTTGAATCGGCGCAGTTTCTCGCCGATTCTGAAATTCCCTGGGAAAGTTCGACGGGAATCAAGTTGGAAGAGGCGGCGTCCGACGGGCGACTGACGATAGCCGAACTGGAACACATCGGATTTACGGTTCACTTCGATCCCACTGAACTTTCCGTCGAAATCATCGTCCCCACGGAAGCGCTGGGGACCCAGGAGTTGTACGTATATCAGAGACGGACCCTCCCCGATTATCCCGACGCCCCGATTGCGACCTTTTCGGCGGGATTTCCGTTCTGGCTCCGTCTGAACCAGCTGCACTCTCGGAACAGTGATCCTCTCTCCACCGTCACTTTTGCAACGGAGCCGGCGGTCTCATACCGTTCCTGGATTCTGGAAAGTGCCCCGTCGGTTAAACGGACGATTCGAGGCGACGGGACGGAGACGGAGACGGAATTTGAACTTGAGAACACTCGACTGGTTCGCACCTGGGACGAACGGAAGTTGCGTCTTCAGGCGGGGCAGGTCCTGCAGTTTTCCCGGGGTCTCCAGCTGTCGGAGCCGTTGCTCGGCGTATCGGTGGACAACCTCCAGGCCGATACGGAGCGCGTCCTCGTACCGCTGCTGTTTGACCGCCCTCTGGATGTGACATCTCAAGGGACGATCGATGTTTTTATCAACGGCCGTCGTTCACGTTCGTTCCGGGTTGAGCCGGGACGGTACATGATACGCGACGTCCCTCTGGCGGCAGGCATAAACTCGATCCGGGTGGAATACACCGATGCGGCGGGAAACGTCGAGTCCTATGACCTCATTTCACCCCACACCTCGGGCCTTCTGGATAAGGGCAGTTTTCAGTACGCCCTGTCGGCGGGGGTAGAAGAGGAAACCCCGGATCGCCCCGGAGCAGCCGGTTTTCTCCGGTACGGTATAAGTGACCGGATCACAGCGGGAACGATGATCGACGTTTCAACCCGGGGCACCCAGGGGGGGCTTGATGTGAATACGGCTCTTCCCTTTGCCGAAGTCTCCGGTGGGGCGTTTATCTCGGCCGACGAAGAAGGTCATCTCGGCTGGGCGGGAAACACCAGTTTTCGGTTCCAGCTTCTTGGGCGACAGGACCTTCCCGTCCTTTCGACGGGTGTGGAGTACCGGGACCCCGGGTTTATCCGCCCCAATCCGTCGGGCCGCAGCATCGGTCAGTCATGGCAGGTCACCACCGGCCTCTCCCAGGCACTGCCGGGCAGGATTGGTCTTGTGGCCGGGCACGTCTACCGGGCCTACCACGAAGAGGCAGATTCCAGCTCCTTCCTCTACGGAGGGCTGGTACGGACTCTCAGCCCCCGATTTACCCTGAAAGTCTCGGGATTTGTCGATTTTGAGCGGCCCCAAGACCAGTGGGGCCTTGCCATAACGGTCAGCGCCCGTTCGATTACGCGTAATCTGACCGGCAATGTGGCGTACAACGTAAAAAACGCAACCCTTGATGCCTCCGGTGCCGGGGGATACGACGGTGCTGTGACCGTGAACGGGAGTCTTGGCGTTCAGGATATCGGCCTGGATACCGGACGGCTCGGCGGTGTCAACGGGTCGGTACGAGCGGCACACCACCGCTTTGACCTTTCGGCAAATGGAATAGTGACGATGGACCAGGCCGGGACGCTGTCGGACCAGCAGTACAGTACCGTCCGGTACGCGGTAGACGCCGGAGCGGGCCTCTACTACGCCGACGGTGCTTTCGCCGTTGCCCGGCCCCTCACTTCGGCCTTTGCCCTCGTCCGCCCCGACCCGGACCTGCCGGTAGATGCGGTCTACATCGACCGGCACGGACGATCGTACGGACGGTCGGGTCTTCTCGGTGCCGCCGTTCTCGGGCCTCTCCAGCCGGGTATTCCCGAAACGGTCTCTCTGAGTGTTCCCGGTGTCCCGGCAGACTTCGCGCTGACACCGACCGACTACATCGTCACACCCCGCTACCGGACCGGTACGGCAATAACCGTTGGCACCCTTCGGGAACTCTACGTGCGCGGCCGGCTGCTTGACGCCGACGGGAAAGAAGTTCCCTATGTCGGTCTGACGGTGACTTCCGATGAAACGGGAGAACCGCAGAGTTCCTTCACCGATGAAGCCGGTACCTTTGACGTATACCAGCTCAAGCCGGGTCGGTACCGAGCGGTCCTGGCAGACGGCAGCGGCCGGTTTTTCGTGATAGACGTACCTGATGTTCCCGGACCGCTGGTAGAACTTGGGACGGTCCGCCTGGATACACAAAAGGATGAACCATGAACAGTTACAAGACAGTCGGGAAAATGGCGGCGGTCATGGCAGCCGTTGTTATAGCAACCATCATGCCGTTTCACCTCTCCGCGCTTGGACTTGGTGAAGACGTCACGCTGGCAAGCCTTCCGGCCAATATTTCTTCGACCTATACCTTCCAGATCGAGACGGTTGCAACCAGTCAACTGGTTGTTACAGGCGGCTGGCAGAATTACGGAGTCGGATTTTCCGCCGGCGGATCCGGCAACTACAACAACCGCACTTTAACCGGACCGGCCGGCCGGCTGCTGCAGTACCAGTTTCTCGACAGCCGGGCTAACGGCATGGTTATAAAAGACCTGAACGGGGCGCCCGACGAATCGGGCCTGCTCACCGGTACAACAGTTTTCAACCAGCAGACCAAGACCTTTGATCTTCTTGTATACCAGGGCCAACTGGTCCCGCCGGGCCAGTACAACGACATGGTCACCGTGACGGTCTACACCTACGACGGGTCTGCGCCGGGGATC
>JBAYPC010000197.1:0-5737 GCA_041677905.1 Alkalispirochaeta sp.
AAAATAAGCGCGTGCCTGTGGTTCAACGATCAGGCTGAAGAGGCGGCTGCCTTCTATACCAGTATCTTTCCCAACAGTCGTATTACCGGCACGACAACATATACTGAGGTCGGCCAGGACCAGCACGGCCGGCAACCCGGATCGGTCATGACGGTGACCTTTGAAATAGACGGCTTCGGCTTTACCGCTCTCAATGGGGGACCGCATTTCACCCTTAATCCATCCATATCCTTCTTTGTTCATTGCGAAACCATCGAGGAGACGGATCGCCTTTGGCAGGAACTCTCCCGGGACGGTGCCGTTCTCATGCCGTTGGACGCGTACCCCTTCAGTGAACGATACGGATGGGTACAGGACCGCTTCGGCGTCTCCTGGCAGGTCATCGTATCGCCGGCGGCAGCAACGCACCGTATTGTGCCGAGCTTCCTGTTTGTCGGAGATGTGTGCGGCAAGGCGGAAGAGGCGATGCGGTACTACGCTTCGGTCTTTTCCAACGCATCGGTCGGCGACATCGCGCGCTACGGCGCCGAACACGCGCCAAACCGTGAAGGCACCGTCATGTATGGCGAGTTTCAAATGGAGGGACAACCCTTTGTCGCCATGGACAGTGCGGATGAACACGCGTTCTCCTTCAACGAGGCGATCTCGCTTATCGTGGACGCAACCTCGCAGGAAGAAATCGACAGCTACTGGCGCGCCTTGTCGGCCGTCCCGGACGCCGAGCAATGCGGATGGCTCAAAGATCGCTATGGTGTCTCCTGGCAGATCTTCCCGGAAACGGAAATGAACCGCATCCTGCAGTCCGCCGACGACGCACAAAAAAACCGGACCCTGGAAGCGATGTTTCAAATGAAAAAAATAGACCTCGCCGCACTCCGTCGCGGGTAAAAGTCCGGCCTCTCCGTTCCTCCCGGTCAGGAACGCAATCCCGGATTCAGGTCGAACTCGCGTTCTGCCGGGATACAAGCCGGTGCCGGTACGTATAACCTGCCTCCGTCCGATTAATTGTGCCTATTTATGCAAAAGGTGTTTAATCTCACCCGGAAAAAATCTATCCTTAAGTAAGCGTCATTAAAAAGTCAGAAAGTCGTCATCATGGAAGAATTAACGTTTGAGGTCCTCATACCGGAGGACCGAGCCTATATCAGAATCAATATCCACGGGTCCGTTACCATACACAACATATTCCCCGTGCACGATGCGATGAATACCGCGATGGTGGAAACGGGAATTGACCGTTTCCTCGTCGACTGATCAGCGACAATTAGAATTCCCTTTCTAACGACAATTAGAATTCCCGGTTTCAATTACAAGACGAACCATTGAGGATACCTCCGTGGGAGGGACAATGGTCAGTGATCATCAAGTGAGGAAGCTGAAGAAGATGTTGTCAAATGAAAAGACGTTGAAAGAAAGTGCGCTGAAATCAGGGATGGACGAAAAGACGGCACGGAAATATCGGAGGACCGGCGAATTGCCCTCGGAATCGAAAGAGGAACATACCTGGCGTACCCGGAAAGATCCGTTTGAAGACGTCTGGGAAGAGGTCAGGCAGATGGTAACTAATGAGCCGGCATTGGAAGCGGTAACGATATTTGAGTATCTCCAGGACCGCTATCCGGGAGATTTTTCCGACGGACAGCTGAGAACGCTTCAGCGGAGGATCAAACGGTGGCGGGCCACCGAAGGTCCTGCGAAGCAGGTCATGTTTATCCAGCAACACCACCCGGGGCGCCTTGGACAGTCGGACTACACCCATATGAGTGAACTGGGAGTGACCATCGCCCGGCAACCGTTCCCGCATCTGCTGTACCATTTTGTCCTGACCAAATCCAACTGGGAGACCGGCAGTGTGTGCTTTTCGGAGTCCTTTGAGAGTCTGAGCGAGGGGTTCCAGCGTGCGGTGTGGGAACTCGGGGGAACGCCGGAGTTTCATCAAACCGATTCGTTGAGTGTTGCGGTCAATCAGGATGGGAATCCGGAACAGTTTACCCAACGCTATACGGCGTTGATGGACCACTACGGAATAAAACCGAAGAGAATCAACCCTGGGAAAGCCCATGAGAACGGAGATGTAGAGCAATCGCATTTCCGGTTGAAAAAGGCGATTGATCAGCGCCTGATGCTGCGCGGAACGCGTGATTTCACCGATCGTGGTGAGTATGAGCTATTTCTCCGGGAGGTATTCAAGCAACGCAATCGTGGCCGAACAAAACAGATCAAGCTGGAGAAACAGTTTCTCGGTCCTCTTCCTGCAAAGAAGATCGATAGTTTCAAAGAACTCAGAACGGTCGTGTCCCGCAGCTCCACAATCGTGGTGAACAACAACATCTACTCGCTGGACAGCCGTCTGATCGGGGAATCGGTGAAGGTAAAGGTATTCGCCGAGTATCTGGAGGTTTGGTATGCACAGAAATGTACCGAAAGAATTCCGCGGCTGCGTGGTGAAGGAAAGTACCGAATAAAGTACCGGCATGTCATCGACAGCTTGTTGCGCAAGCCGGGAGCCTTTGAGAATTACAAGTACAAGGCGGACATGTTTCCCACAATCCGATTCCGGATGGTCTATGACGGGCTGATAAAGACACGAACGGCACGAAGTGCAGCAAAGGAGTACCTGGACATACTCAACCTGGCCGCAAAGGAGAGCGAGAGCCTTGTAGACGAGGCTATTCGTATTCTCCTGCACACCGGTACACGAATAATCGATTCTACCGCGGTTAACGAGGCGTTTGAGGCGGTGAAAACAGACAATCGGCCACTGAAGATGGCCGTTCACGTCGTTCCGACGGATCCGGCTATCTACGACCTGCTGTTTTCCAGCCAGGGGGAATCATGGATCACGATGAACTGACAACCTGTATCAAGGACCTGCGGTTATCCTCAGTCGGTCTGTATTTTTCGGACTACGCCCAACAAGCCGGGCAGGAACAGTGGAGCTTTGAACGGTATCTGTACGAGCTATTGAACGTTGAGAGGGAGAATCGGAAAGAACGACGCATTGAGAAGTTGCTGCGCGAATCAAAGCTTCCCCTGGGCAAGACCCGTGATATGTTGGACAGGTCCCGGTTTCCGCTGGTAGTAAATCGCCAGATAGATGCACTAATTGACGGTTCGTTCCTGGATCGCCACGAAAACGTTTTAGTTTTCGGAAACCCCGGTGCGGGCAAAAGCCATACCGTATGCGCCATCGCCCATGAGCTGGTGCTTCATGGCCATCGAGTGCTGTTCAAGAACTGCGAGATGCTGGTGCAGGAGCTGTTGATCGCCAAACGAGATTTCGAACTACCGGCGGCGTTGAAGAAACTCAGTCGGTACACGGCACTGATCATCGACGACATCGGCTACGTGCAACAGAACCGGGAAGAGATGGAAGTCTTGTTCACTCTACTGGCCGACCGGTACGAACGAGCGAGCACGATGATCACCAGCAACCTCCCGTTTTCCAAATGGGAGAAGATATTCAAGGACCCCATGACGACCGCAGCAGCGATCGACCGGTTGGTCCATCACAGCATGATCATCGAGCTCAACCTTACCAGCTATCGCCTCGAACATGCGCAGAAGGAGAAAAATTGATATGAACACACGCCCGGAAAACGCTCAGGCAATCTTACCATTTGATCTGCTCACTGATCGCGAGAAAACAGTCTCCTACACGTGTTTCTTCAGACTGTCCCTTTACAACCAAGAACTTCCCTGCGGACCGAAGGCGATTCAGCAGAAATTTCATGAGGAAGGTATCCCTTCGGTACCTTCAATTTCCACAATCGCTCGCATCCTGAGACTCCACCACCTAACGCACCGGAGAACCGGCTACTACAAGGAGGATCACTGAAATAGAGGCATTATTCTGAGGACGAAACCGGGAAATATAATTGTCGTTGACCGGGAATTATAGTTGACGCTAGTCACTGAACATCGCTTTCATCGTAGGTGGCAAGATCTACAAGGATATTGCGAAATACATCGGCGCAGTACCACCGCAACAGCTCCAGGAATGCCAAAAGGACCGGAACATTTGGGAATACTGCGAGTTTGGCGACCGACGGAGCAGCTGGAAACGGTTTCGCCGGGTGATCTACACGAAGCCGATCACCGATGATCAGGGTCAGGGAATATTCGAGTTTGCCCGGCCGGGGACGATCATCTACACGAACCTGGGAACAAACCGAAATGTGACCGGTGCGTTTTCCTGCGCCCTTGGAAGTGTTGAAGCGGCAATCTCTCCGGAACTGATCATCAACACCTATCACCTGCGTGCCCGGGATGAGTTGGTAAACCGGGCGTTCAAGGAGTTCGGTACTGAGCACGTGCCGTTCAAGCGGTTTGCTTCCAACGCGGCGTACTACTATCTGATGGTGATCGGGTTTTTTCTGTTTGAGACGTTTAAGCAGGATATGGATAGTCCCGTTATTCCCGTCACGTGGTATCCCACGACATTCCGCCGCCGGTGTCTGGACATCGCCGGCAAGATTGTGAGAAGCGCCGGGCGGACGGTGCTGAAAATCACCGCAACCGCTGAAAGCAATCTGCAGTTTCAGGAATTGTGGAAACGGAGCGTGGCGATTCCACCAATCGGATGTTGCCCCGGCTAACCGGGTCGATCCTCATGTGTGCAGATGAAAACCCGACGCTCCCGGACGGGCGAGCTGTGTCAACGCAGTGGACGACTGTCGACCCGATGAGCTCATTTGACCAGGGAATCCCAGGAAAGGCTCCGACCGTGCCTGCCGGATAGTGCAAAAAGCCTCGATCCACAGCCTTCGCGGCGGTTATCGTCCTTCCGACGCCCCTACTGCGTGGAATCGCTCAGCTCAGGTTCTATTGTGTTTGCGCGTATCTGAGGGCGATATAACGACCGCATCACCTGCGCCCTCGCAGGAGCGAAGCGACGAGAAGGCGTCTGGTGAATGCGCGATGTTATGTTGCGCACGGTGACCACGCCCCCTATCTGAAGCAGGAAGCTCGCTACGCCCGTATGTGTTTATGTGAGCACGGCAATCTCTGTCGCGACCGCGGTAAGGAATCAATACGTTCCCCGCGGCCGCAACGAGCTCCATACTATATTCGAGCGGCACTTCGGCGACTTCTGCGCCCAGTACGATGAGAAGTACGCCGCCACTTACGGCCGGTATCGCCTTGAGCGCATCCAGCAGATCGGGGAGCGGTTTTGCACCTGTGGCGACTATCTCCAGGGCGTCGCGCGGATACGCTGCACGAATCCCGAATGCGGACACGATTACTTCCGACCGTTCTCCTGCAAGGGGTTTTATCTTTGTCCGTCCTGCAGTCGCAAACGAACCATCCTGTTCGCTGAACACCTGACAGACGAGGTCCTGCTCAAGCTGCCGCATCGGCAGTTCGTTTTCACGATGCCCAAAGCACTCCGGCCGTTCTTTCGCCACGATCGACGCTTGTTCGCCGAGGTGTCTCGCCTAATCTACGACATCCTCCGTGATTTTTACCAAGAGGCCGCGGGCAGACCGCTGCTCACCGGCATGGTCATCGCGCACCAGACGTTTGGAGACATGCTCCGCTGGAACCCTCATTTCCACGCCATCGTTTTGGAGGGCGGGTTTGATGATGAAGGTACGTTCTTCTACATCCCGTTCTCTGGGCTCCAGTCGATGGTCGAGGTATTCCGGCGTCGGGTGATCAAGCTGGTGGTGCAACGGGAGCTCCTGAACGATGACTTCGCCCGAAACCTTCTATCCTGGAGACACTCCGGTTTCAG
>JBAYPC010000198.1:0-5729 GCA_041677905.1 Alkalispirochaeta sp.
CGGAGTGCCCGGGAGTACTGGCACACCGTTCTCCAGGACGTCCCCCGGGACTCAACCGACTCAAACGACACAACCGACACAGACGACACGATAGACACCCTCACCCGCCTCGACGCCGCCGGCTGGTCCACCGTCCGTCCGGCAATGCTCCGGTGGCTACCCACCCTCCGGCGGGCACGGTATCGCCTCCTGATAATCTCCAACATGGCCCCGGAAGTCTACGATCTCATCATCCGCGACAGCGTCTTCCTCGACTACTTCGAAACGGTCATCCTCTCCGGTTGGCTCGGCATCAACAAACCGGACCCCCGCATTTTCACCACCGCCATAGAACGCATGTCCGTGCCCCCTGAAGAGATCCTCTTCATAGACGACTTGAAAGCCAACGTCACCGGCGCCCGCGCCACAGGCCTCCAGGCCCTCCATTTCACCGATCCCGCCACCCTCGCCCGGGACCTGAGCACCCACTACCCCGACATCCCCCGCACAGGACTTGTGTGACTCAAGTACGTTTTTATTGACTCTGGTCGGCCAAAGCTAACGTGAGAACGGACGGAGAGCCTGATAAAGGTCAAGGAAACGGCGGTAGTAATCCTCTACCCACAGACCATTTACGCCTTTCTGATGCGAAAACACCGGACCCCGTGGAATGGGTTCACCCAAAAGGCGCGCGGCCATATAGGCCGCGCCTCGGGCAGAACCATCCGAGTATGGTGAATACTCCATGGAACGGCCTAGAACTGTCGCCAGCAACGTTCGCCACGGGGCAAATCGGGCACTACCTCCGACCAGCCGGATAACGTCCACTCTGCCCCGTTCACGCTCAATTGTTTCCAACCCAATACGAACGGTGCATGCAACACCCAGCAACGCCGCCATCGCCAGATCATCGGTCCCATGATGTAACGAAAGTCCTACCCAGGCCCCTCGGGCATCGGGATCCAGATAAGGTGTTCGTTCCCCTGCCAGGTATGGCAAAAAGGTAAGGGTCCCGGGGTCATCTCCTATCCGATTCTCCAGGCGTTTATACAGTTCTCCCCAGGAAAACCCAAGACGTTCCCGAACCCATTCAAGTGCCAGCCCACCGTTCAACATCGCCGCAACCTGGTACCGCAGGCCTTTTTCAGCCCCTTCAAAAAGATTGATGGACGAAACGCCCGGTAGCTCATCGGCATCGACCGGGCGAGCGACCTGTGCCGCCGTTCCCACTGATATCTGTGCCGCCGCAGTACTGGTCAGACCGCTCCCGTACATGGCTGCGGGTGTATCCCCAGCTCCAACAGCAACGGGAATCCCTGCAGGAATTCCAAAGCGCCGTGCCGCCCTGGACGTCACAGTTCCCGCAGCGTCAACGGCGTGCATGATTTCCGGCAGCTGTCGCCGCGGCAGTCCAAGCTGGGAGATGAGGTCCTCGTACCAACAGTGGTGTTCAAAATCGTAGAGCAGACTCCCGCTGGCGTCAGAGTAATCCGTTAGAAAACTGCCCGTGAAAGCGGCCCTGACAAAATCTTTGGGAAAGAGGACTGCGTCAGTGGTATTAAAAATATCCGGTCGGTGCCGGAACAACCACAAGAGTGTGGTACCCGCCATTCCTGATGCGGGACGGTTACCCAGGCGTCGATGCACCTCCGGGTCCAGCCTTTCGTACTCCGGCAGAACTTCGGCACCCCGCCCATCGGCCCACAGGATGGCTGGATGCAGCGCCACCGGTCCCGCGCCGGAATCATCCGCTCCCTTCCGGACCGGGACGATGCCGTGCATCTGACCGGAAAAACCAACCGCCCGCACACCAGAGAGACCAAACGCAATGGCGCCACCGGCACTCCGGGCCAAACGGTCCACGTCGGACAGAGCCTGTTCCAGAGCCGTCAACCATTTCAGCGGGTCGCTTTCTGCCCTTCCTCGTTCAGGGGCGGATACGACATACTCCCGACCGGCGGTAATCTCACGACCCGACCGGTCCAGAAGCAAAACTTTGACCGATCCGGTTCCAAGATCAATACCAAGGTACACCGTCTGTCAGTCCACTTTACGGTGTCTGAACCGCTCTATAAGGACCGCCAAAACGATGACCACACCACGAACAACCAGCTGCCAGAAATACGAGACGTTCATCAACGTCAACCCGTTGTTGAGAATAGCGATGATAAGCGCCCCGAAAAGTGTCCCAATAACGCTCCCGCTCCCACCGCTGATACTGGTGCCACCCAGAATTACCGACGCGATGGCATCCAGTTCGTACCCGTTTCCCAGCAGACCGGATGCACTGTACAAGCGGCTGGCGGTCATAACACCGCCCAGTCCGGAGAGAAGACCGCTCATCCCATAGACAAATACGATAATAAACTTGACGTTAATACCGGTGAGGCGTGCCGCCTGAGCGTTGCCACCTACGGCATATATCCTTACACCAAGAACGGTTTTTTTCAGAATAAACCAGACGATCACAATTACGGCAAGGGCAATAATCGCGAGCCACGGCACCGGCCCGACATAGGAGTTACCAATCCAGGCAAAGTTCAGGTCGTTATTGATCAAAGTCGTACCGTTGGCCAAAAGATAAGAAGCACCTCGGAGAGCCGTCATCGTTCCAAGAACAACAATAAAAAACGGTAATTTTACATACGCTATCAGTACGCCGTTCAGAACTCCAAAAGCAAGCCCCGCCAAGAGCGGTATGGCGATGGTAAAAGACTGAAGACTGGGATTCAGGGAGACCATCAAACCAATAACCGCTGTTGAGGCCAGAATAGAGCCAACCGACAGATCTATACCCGCAATCAGGATGACCAGGGTCATGCCGGCCGCCAACACGATATTGATCGACGCCTGCCGCAGGACGTTCATCAGATTGTTAGGCCGTAAAAAATTTCCATTCAAAAATGCAAACAGTATGACTATGACGACAAGAATCGGCAAAATGCCGAGGCTTTCCCATATTGCAGAGTGCTTTTGTTTCAACGTGCTTGGTGTAGAACTCATGAATCAATCTCCCTTCGCCTTGGTTATTCCGAAAAACTATAGTCCGGTTCGCGAATACCAGTTGCATAGGCCATGATCGTCTCCTGGTTTATCTTCTTCTTATCGGTGATATCTGAAACGATTCGTCCGTCCCTCATAACCAGTACACGCTGGGCCAGTCCAACTACCTCCGGAAGCTCACTGGAAATGAAAATCACCACGACTCCCTTACGGACAATCTCTCCGATCAGTCGATAGATTTCACTTTTTGCACCAACATCCACCCCCCGAGTCGGTTCGTCCAGGATCAGCACTCGTGGCTGAATTTGCAGCCACCGGGCAAGTAGCAGTTTTTGCTGATTACCTCCCGAAAGTGATACTGCTGGTGTTTTTGGGTTTGGCAATCTGATATTCAGCTGTTCAATCGCCGCCAGAGTCATCGAATCGTTGTTAGAGCGGTCAAGAATACCGAAGCGTGCATTCTGCTGCATGACGTTCATCATGATGTTTTCCTGACTGCTCATCCGCAAAAACAACCCTTGTGATTTTCTCTCTTCCGGCACGTAGGCAATTCCCTGTCGAATTGCGTCAAAGGGTGACCTTATCGTCAAAGACTTTCCGTTAACAATGACCTCACCAGAGTTGCCTCTATCGGCACCAAAAATGAGCCGGGCAAGTTCAGTCCGACCGGAACCGACGAGACCAGAAATACCCAAAATCTCTCCGGCCGCAGCCTGAAACGACACGTGCTTTACCCGTTTACCGTCGTCCATGTCATGGACTACCAGGTATCGGTCTGTTTTAGTCTCCGATACTTCATGCCCATAAAAATCTTTCAGTGAGCGCCCGACCATCATGGATACGATGTTATTTTTATCCATATCGTCGCCGCTGACGGTACCGATATACTGCCCGTCCCGGAGAACGGACACTCGGTCGGCAATGACAGACACTTCTGCAAGACGGTGACTGATATAGACTATGGCAAGCCCTTGCTCACGCAACGCCTTTATCTGGTCAAACAACTTGTCAATTTCTCGCTCGCTCAATGCAGCGGTGGGTTCATCCATGATGAGTACCCTGCTGTGATGCATCAGAGCCCGAGCAATATCAACTTGCTGCTGTTCCGCCACCTTCAGTGTTGCCGTCGGTGTTTCCGGTCCAAAAGGGGCCCCCAGTTTCTCAAGTACCTCCTGAGTTTTTTCGGCCATGTAACCCCGGTCGATTATTCCCCACTTATGGGGTTCACTACCCATAAACACGTTTTCTGCAACTGTCAGATTAGTAGCAACGCCGAGCTCCTGGTTTATCAACGTTATTCCGAGGTCCATTGCTTCTAATGGTGTCGTCGGACGGATGATTTCACCTTCAAGCGTAATCTCACCCCCGTCGGCAAGGTATACACCGGCGAGTATTTTCATGAGAGTACTCTTCCCGGCACCGTTTTCTCCCATGAGTACGTGGACTTCGCCGGTATACACGTCCAGCGAAACCCCGTCCAGCGCCTGAACACCGGGAAAACTCTTACTCAGATTCCGGACGGTAAGAATTGGGGCCTGTGTAGTTGTCTCAGTCATCTCAATCTCCTGACAGGTCGAAGGGCCCCCAAAGGGGCCCTTCGAGATGGAGCTTTACATCTCACGTGGAATGATGCTATTCGGGTTGAGTCCATCCCTCGTATGAACCGACATTGTCACGGGTAATCAACGTTGTGGGGATAAGAATCAGGGTTTCTTTCAGTTTCTCGCCCTGCATGACTTTATAGCCAACTTCTACCGCCCTGGTTGCCATCGTGTAGGGGTCCTGAGATGGTGTTGCCACAAAGTTGCTACTCTTGTCGTTTAAGGCAACTACAGCATCGGGAGCACCATCAACACCGACAACAAACATCTCACCGCTTCGTTTGGCCTGCTGAATTGCCAGGTCCGTACCAATTCCGGTGGGATCATTGATAGCAAACGCCGCATCAATCTTGTCAAAAGCGGTAAGCAGGTCACTCATTACCCGAAGACCGCCTTCCCGGTTACCACCAGCATTCTGATTATCCGATAGAATATTGATACCAGGATACTTGGCAAAGACGTCTTTGGCGCCTTGAACGCGATCAATAACTGCGGACACCGGAGGACCGTTTACAATAACGATATCCCCTTTACCGCCGAGTTTTTTTACGATGTACTCACCAGCCTGTGTACCGGCACCGTAGTTGTTGGACGTCACCGTTGCATCAACACCACCATCTGCATTTACGTCGGCGGCGACAACAACAATTCCCGCTTCTTTTGCACGACGCACCGCCGGTGCAATCCCAGCCGTATCGGCGGCGTTCAGCACGATAATATCGACACCGCCACTGATAAAGGTGTCCATCTGGCCGGTCTGGGTATTGAGATCATATCCGCAGGAAACAACTGTCACCCGTGCATTCGGATCGATTTCCCGGGCTGCGTCCTTTACCCCCTGACCCATCGTGTAGAAAAACGGGTTGCCCAAGTCTCCAAATGTGGCGGCAACCTGTAACGGGGCATCCCCTTCAGCTTGCCCGGATGCGAAAATCGCACCGGTGAGAAGACTCAAACTCATAAGTACCAAGACAAGTCGTTTCATCGTGCCCTCCTTTGTTAGGCGACAAAAAATAGTTGCTTATTGTCTTTATACAAGACAGTCTTAATTAACGCCCTGAACAAGCGAGTTGTCAAGGAAGTATCAGCAGTGTGTATTGAAAAAGAACATGAGAGTCAGGCTTCGCCGTGGTGATCTGTGAAACC
>JBAYPC010000199.1:0-5703 GCA_041677905.1 Alkalispirochaeta sp.
ACCGTGCTGGATTTTACCGGCAACCGAACCGTCCTGGAAATTGCCGATCATGGTAGCCAGCAGTTCGTTGTCTCGGGGGTTCAACCCGTAGAGTACGGTTTTTGGAAGTCTGTTGTTTCGGTCCAGCCGGTCGAGAAATCCTGCCAGGGGGGCCGCTACGGGACCGTCGGCGATTGAATCGAATCCGGTGTCCGGCCCCAGGGCGTGAAACATGCGGGTGTTGTTGTTCCGCAGAGCGCCGAAGTGGAGCTGAAAGACCCAGTTCCGGTCGGCGTATTCACCGGCGACAAACTCCAGTACCGCTGTGGCAAACGCATCGGTCTCGTCCGGTGTCGGCGGTTCGCCGGCCAGGGTGCCGGCGAGAATGCGGTTCAGGACGCTTTCGGTGTAATCGGTGTTAACCGGCAGCACCAGGGCGTGGTCACTGACCACACAGCCCGCGTCGGAAAAATATGCAATCCGGCGGCGCAGCGCTTCTCTGAGGTGATCAAAGGTGGTGATGGAGTCCATATCGGCCGCTGCCGCCAGGGTGGCAAGCCACGTCCTGTACGCTTTCGGATCGCCAACGGCGTACGCTTTGTCCGGGCGAAAACTCGGCCGTACGACGACGGGGTAGTCCGATGCGGCCAGCGCCTTGTGGTGCCGCAGGTCATCAACGGGGTCATCGGTAGTGCCGACGTAGCGTACGTTCATGCGGGTCAGAAGGGGTCGGACCGAAAAGTCCGGTGCGGATATCTGTTCATTGGCCTGTCGCCAGATGTCGGCGGCCGTTTCCGGTCCCAGAATCGTCTGGATGCCGAAGTAACGCTGCAGTTCCAGGTGGGTCCAGTGGTACAGGGGATTTCCGACCGTTCGGGGAACCGTCTCCGCCCATTTGTCGAACTTCTCCTTCCAGGTGGTGTCCCCGGTGACGTACCGCTCAGGTACGCCGTTGCTGCGCATGGCCCGCCATTTGTAGTGGTCTCCGGCCAGCCATATCTGTCCGATGTTCTCAAACCGCCGGTCCTGTGCAATCTCTTCAGGTGAGAGGTGACAGTGGTAGTCAAAAATCGGCATATCTGCGGCGTAGTCGTGGTACAGTTTTTGTGCCGTTGGACTTCTCAAGAGGAAGTCTGCGTCCATAAAAGGTTTCATATGTTATCTGCCAGGTATCCGCCGTCCACGGGAATGGTAATGCCCGTCACAAACCCCGATGCTGCGGGACTTGCAAGGAACAGCGTCGCCCCTTCGATATCTTCCATCTTTCCAAATCGGCCGAAGGGGGTACGCTCGATAATCGCGCTGCCCCGGGCGGTAAGTTCTCCCGTTTTGTCGTTGGCAACCAGAAGGGACCGGTTCTGGAATCCCAGGAAGAAGCCTGGGGCAATGGCGTTGACCCTGATTTTGTGTTCCGCCAGCTCTTTGGCGGCCCCTTCGGTGAGGTTCTTTACCGCACTCTTCGCGGCGTTGTACGCCCACACACCGGACAGGGCTTTGTAGCTGGTCATGGAGGCGAGGTTGATAACCGATGCCGCCTGTCCCGCCGCAATCCACTCTCGGGCAAAGATCTTCATGGGAACGATAAGTCCCGCGACCAGGTTCAGGGAGAGGACCTTTTCAAAGGTGGGTATGTCGATATCAACGAGGGGCCCTTTGCCGCTGTTGCCACCGACGCCGTTTACCAGAATGGTGGGTATACCCAGACGTTTACGGGTTTCAGCAAACGCCGCGTCCACCGCCTTCTCATCGGCCGTATCTACAGTGACCGCAATGACCGAGTCGGCGGAGACACCCGTCTCCTGTACCAGCTTGTCTACCGCGTCCTGGACGGGGTGGTTCGTTCCGCGGCCCCAGAGCGCAATTCGTGCGCCCGCCCGGGCGAGAGCCGAGGCCATGGCCGACGGCAGAACTCCGGCGCCTCCGGTTATCACGGCGACTTCGTTCTCCAGGGAGAACATCTTTTCTATATAGTTCATGGAAACTCCTTTCGGATCGTGTCATCCAGTATTGCCAAAATTATTGCGGTTGTACAGGGACAAAAAAAAAGCCCGGCTGGTGAGACAGCCGGGCAGTTTCACAGAGGATGACCTCTGTTCACGTATTGATACGTTCGTATCGGTTGTATGGGTTGTATCGGTCAGTTCAAAGTGAGGGTAAACGTTTCATCGCCGAATATCTTGTGGCTGCCGCTGTAGTCACGGATTCCGCCCACATTGTAGACCGACCCATAACCGATGTTTTCCAGAGCGTCTTTGACGTACCCTGCCCGGGTGCCGGAACCGCACATGAGAAAGACGTCCCGGTCCTTGGCGCCGAATATGTTCTCAAGGATCGCAGCATCTACAACGTCTGCTTCGGAGAAATCCCATCCGTTGTTTCGAACAAGAGCATTCCCTTCGAGGTACTCGAAAAACGATACCAACTCAAAGCTGGCGATGTAACCGCCGGTGTACTTGTCTGCAACATTTCGGAGGTCGACGTACTTCGCCCCGTCCCGATAGAGGTACTGATCGATGGTTGCCATGGTGACCTCGGCCGGGAGCACCTGAAGTCCGGCGTAGGAACCGTCACCGAGGACTTTGTACTCGCCTTTGTAGTCACGAATACCGCCGGCGTTAATTACCTTTGCATAGCCCAGACTTTCCAGCGCTTCTTTAACGTAGCCTGCCCGGGTACCGGAACCGCACATCAGGACGATAACGTCTTCCTTGGAACCGAAGACGTTTTCGATCATTGCTGCGTCTACAACGTCTGCTTCGGAGAACTCCCAACCGTTGTTGCGAACCAGGGTGCGGCCTTCCAGGTACTGGAAGAAGGGCACAACTTCGAAGCCCTCTATGTAACCGCCGTTGAACATATCGGAGAAGTCCCGCAGGTCGATAAACCGGGCACCGTTTCCGATATACTGATCGATGTTCGCCATCGTGATCTCTTCATTACCGGAAAGCTGGGTGCCGTCGCCTCCATTGCTGCACGAGATGATCGAAACGACCATGAGGATTGCCAGCAGTACTGTCGTCAGCTTTTTTATCGTAAGCTTTTTCATAGTAGTAGTCCTTTTTGTCTGTTTGTCTATATTGTCTGTCTCGTTACGCGTTGATATACCGTTCGCTGTGGTATGAGATAAGCCCCTGGAGCATCCGCATGGCGTTGTTTACCGTGACAGTTGCACCGGTGTATACGTCCACTTCGCCGTGCATCGCCTCATAGGCGTTGATCTCTTCTGCAGACTTACCGCGAATTTCTTCGTCCATGAATCGGTCGAAGAGTTCCTTGACGGGGGTTCCGTCATAGGCTACCGGGCTGTCTCCGTAAAGACCGGCGGTGTAGTGCTCGGTCGAATCTTCGTCATAGGAGATGTGTACAACCGATGCGTCGCTCTTGTTGAGTTCGACGTTTGCAACGCTGTAGTAGTTGACCTCCGGTCCCCGGCAGGTACAGGCGATGTAGCCAACCTGATACCGGACGGTCTTGAGCTGTTCATATTCGAACAGAACGAAAGCAACCATCTCGTTTTCGGTTTTGAAACCGTCTACGTGGGTAAAGTAGTAGGCGTTCTCTACTGTGATACCCGCCGCCTCATCCACACCGGCTGCGTCTGCCGCGACGGTCTTTTCTCCCTGGTCTGCACTACAGGCAACGAAGAGTACCGCAATGAGTACCAGAACAAATCCTGCCCCCAGTTTTTTCATAATCCGCTCCTTTTTTGCGGACAGTGTATGCCTATGGTTCTCCCTGCGTGAAAATCCATGGCAACGCTGTCAATTTGAAATTTGGGGCTACAGTATAGGTAAATATAGATACTGTCAATTACGCATTTTGAGGCGCATTCTGGTCCATTCCCCCTGGGTTTTAGACCTCAAAGGGAGAAAGAAAGGGAGAAAGATAGACCCGCGGACGCGGTCGGGCTACCAGCTCCTCACACACCCTGGCAAGGCGCAAGAGCAGTGCCTCTTCCCAGTGTCGTCCCATAAACTGGAGACCCACGGGAACCTCGGAAAAGGTGTTTTCGTTCTCATCAACTCTATCGGCGCTCTGGGGAAAGGGCCGACTTCGGGCCGTTACGAATCCGGCAGGTACCGATACGGCGGGAAACCCGAGCATATTGGCCGGGATAGCGTACCGCATGGTCTGGGTCATAGACGTCAGGTCGGACACCCCGGAGGACGGCCGGTTTCGGTTCAGTCGGGGCGGGAGATTTGCCGTGGTCGGGGTGGCGATAACATCAACTGTTTCAAAGACTGAGCTGAACGTCTTCAGAAGGTGTGCCCGGACCTGCTGCGCTTTTATGTAGTCTTCACTGTTTAAATATCGAGCTAACGCCAGATTTGCCCGACTCTCATTGCTGAAATCAGTGCGGTGATCCCGGGAAAACTCGCTCAGGGCAGCCCGCATTTCAGTGGTAATAGTAATCAGGTGGGCTATCCGAAGGCTGTCAAGTTCAGGCAGCTCGATGTCTACCGTCTCCGCCCCGGCGTCGCGCAGACGATCGATCAAGGCTTCAGCGATTTCGACGACCTCTTTGCGGGCGTCGTTAAACCACGGCGGGTAGATGCCGATCCGCACTCCCGTAATGTCGTCCAAAAAACCGTCGATGTCCGGCCGGGGCTGCAACAGGCTGAGGGAATCTTCCGGGTCCGGACCGGCCATCGTCAGGTATGTCAGTGCCAGGTCCCGGGCATTTCCGGCAATAGGACCGGCGTTTGCAACCGTTCGGGCCAGGGGATACTCACCCCGGGCACTGCTGCGGCCCATTGTGAGCTTCAGGCCAAAAACACCGCAGTAGGCGGCGGGAATCCGAACCGAACCACCGCCGTCGCAGCCGATGGCGGCGGGACAGATGCCGGATGCTACGGCACTTGCACTACCGGATGATGAACCGCCGGGGTACCGCCAGGGAGCGTAGGGGTTGACCGGCGTACCATGGAAGGGGTTGAGACCGGTCACACCAAGCCCAACCTCGTGCATGTTCGTCTTACCAATAAGCAGGACGCCCGCTTCACGGAGGCGCGCTACGATCCACGCGTCTTCAGCTGCGGCGGTGACGGTGAGAAACTCGGTGCCTAAGGACGTCGGGTGCCCGGCAACGTCTACTTCGTCTTTCACGGCCATTGGTACGCCTTCCAGGACCGACCGGGCGCTGCCGTCGGCAAAGCGTTGTTCCGACTCTTTTGCCTGCCGGCGGATATCTTCGGCGTTCCATGAGGTAAAACTGGACAGGGGTGAGGGGCCTGAGTTCCGAGTTTCGAGAATCTGAATGATCCGGTCCGCCACCTGAGACGGCTGCAGAGTGCCGTCCCGGTACGCCCGGGCGTAGTCTCCCATTGACGGAAAGACCCAGCTTTCGGGGGGTCTGCGGGTCACACCCAGAGAGGTGAGCAGATTTTCGTCGGGCAGCGCCCTGGAGCTTAAGTCACCCCGTTGGGTATCCGGGGCAGGGACGATAGGGTACCACAACGGCGCCTCGTGATAACGGGCCGCCCGAAACTGGTCGATCCCGACCAGAGACAAAAAACGGCGCGCCGGGATTGTGCCGGTAAAGGGGTGTTCCAGCAGCGCAGCAAGATACCGTAACGGACGTCCCTCAATACGTGGCGCTTTGATGGTCTTTAAATCGTAACTCATCTGTTGCTCCTCAAGTGTTACTCCTCAAGAGATTATTGGTCCGCCCCTTCGGGAATATCAACACAGACTATCAGTTCCTGCCCGTCGGTGGTGACAAAT
>JBAYPC010000200.1:0-5675 GCA_041677905.1 Alkalispirochaeta sp.
CCTTCTCTCTTCAATCGCAGTGCGAGTTTTGCTGCAGTTGTCGTCTTGCCGGAACCCTGAAGCCCCGCGAAAAGTATGACACTCGTTACATCAGGTCCCCGAAGAACGAGATCTTGCCGTTCATCCCCAAGAAACTCGACCATCCGGTCATAGACAACTTTGACAAACTGCTGCCCCGGAGAGACCGAGCGAAGAACCGATTCACCCGTCGCATCCCGAAGGGTACGACTGACAAATCGCCGGACCACCTTTAAGCTGACATCTGCTTCGAGAAGGGCTACCTTAATCTCTTCGATGGCATCCTGGACGTTTTTTTCGCTGATGCGATCTTTACCGGAGACGGTGCGTAATACATCTGTCAGTTTCGTGCTCAGTCTATCTAACATATTAAAAGCTCATTAAAGATGAACGATAGTTATAAAAAATACCAGTGCCGATGTCAATCGGCGAGGCTTTTTTACCTACCTTATATAGAAAAAATGGCGATTAAGAAAACGATATCGCTGTTCTGCTGTTTCTGCATAGGAACTAAAGATATAACGTTCTGTCAACTGTCGGTACAGGTCTCTGGCGCGGCGTACATTTCGGGTCGGCTGATCGGTGTCATAGTACCGGGCGAGTCGATACAGAACTTCGTCGGACTGCCACCGCTGTTGTGCCCAGAGATGTTCCAGCATCTCCACAGCCGCATCGTCCTGACCGGCATCTTTCAGAAACTGCAGGTAAGCCGCAACCGTATCCCAGGACTGTAGAACCGCATCGGCATCACTGTTATCACCGGCATCACCCGTATCGATGGCAGCGATAATTGAGGCATGTCTTTGTGGATCGAACTGCCGTTCCAGAACGCGCTGCCCGTCGTTGCGAACAGTGCTGTCCATATCAGAGGACTGTTCCGCCGTGTCCCGGCCGATCGAACCGGAAGCGGGTAGATTCGATGTACCTCGATCAGTCGACTGAACAAGGACCGGCCGTTCCCCGTCAATTACCGTTACCTCTTCTTCATGACGCTGTCGGCGGCCTGTTTCCAGGTCTTGAGCTTCAAATTCCAGGGTGGTCGGTCCGGAGACTCTGAATGAAAACCGCGTCACCGCCATATCGGGCGAGACTTCTCGGGAAAGGAGTTCAGCGTTTCCTGAGTTCCCCAGATAAAGCCACGCCGGACCTGGAAGCTCTACCATTACTACTTCACCCGGCCATGTCTCCGTCCGGTTTATTGAGGCGGGAGATGCCGACGCGGGAGATGACGAGGCGGGAGATGACGAAGCAGGTGGTGGCGAAATCGGGGGTGAAGGCGGTGAAGGCGGTGAAGGCGGTGAATGAGTCGATAATAACTCGGGATCAACGACCTTCCTGATTGACACCGGCGGAACAGGTGGTTCCGAGTCGACAGATGAATACGGAACGGCTGGAGGGTCCAAAGCGACGAGAGGTGCCGCCGGTGCCGTCGAGATTTCCTTTGCTCGCCCGATCCGCGTTTCGGGTGGTCCGGAAACTGAGCTGAAATAACCGGGTTCCGGAAGTTTGGATCGGCTCGTCCACGCCGATTTTGTCTGAGAACTCGGTATATCTAAATACGGCAGAGAGGGCTCCGGCCGAGAAATTTTCGGAAATGGCAATTCCTCGGACCGTTCAACCACGGTCTGGAACATCGAAAGAACCGGAGAGATCAGTCCTGCATCAATCTCTTCATCAATCACTCCAACTTCATCAATCACTCCAACTTCATCGATAACTCCAACTTCATCGATCACTCCACCTTCAACGGCCGGTTGGGATGCTTCGATTGGGGGTTCGGGTGAACTGGCGCAGCTTGTCACGAACAGAGCCCCGGCAAGGATTACCATACATCCACGGACCGCCCGTTTACTCGTAGAAGAGGAGGTGCAGGTGGAAGAGAAGGTATTAGTCAAAGAGAAGGACCTCCAACCGCTGTTCGACCCGGCGCCGAAACGACTTTTCCAGTGCCTCGCCGATATCTACCGACAGGGAATCGGCAAGGTCCGGGTCCAGCGGTTTATCCGGATCTATGTACTGGTAAAATCGGGGCGACAACACCTGGTCTTCTACCGAGGGAAGAAGATACCGCTGATCCGGCAGCAGTAGTTCACGTTGAGTGTATTCGCCTAGCTCCGTTCTGCTTTCCGGCCCGGCAAAGAACCGCATCGTCAGAATAACAAGAATCCCAAATACAAAAACCGCACCGGTGATAATGGCAAGAACCAACGGTTTTCCGCCTTTCATGATACCTCGAAACCTACGAGGTTTTCTTCATTTTCCGGTTCCTTCCCGTCGATCCGAACGGCCACTACTTGACTGACCCCACTTTCCTGCATGGTAATGCCCAGAAGGGTGTTTGCTCCCGTTACCGTTTTCTTGTTATGGGTAATCACGATGAACTGGGACTGTTTGCTGAATTCATGCAGCATGGTCACAAAACGCGCCACGTTGTGTTCGTCCAGAGCTGCATCGATCTCGTCCAGAAGAGTAAAAGGGCTGGGGCGAACCATAAAGGTGGCAAACAGTAACGCCACCGCCGTCAGACTGCGTTCACCGCCGGACAAAAGCGCAATACTCTCCAGTTTTTTTCCGGGAGGCTGGACAAGAATGTCGATGCCCGAATCGAGAATCCGGTCGGGGTCTACCAGGCGTAACTCCGCCCGACCCCCGCCAAACAGGCGCCTGAACACGGTGTGAAAGTTCTTTTTGATACGGTTGTAGGTTTCCACAAAGAGCTGTTCCGATTCCCGTTTGATCTCGGCGGTCACCTGGACAAGATCGGTCCGGGCGGTACGAAGGTCTTCAATCTGGGAATGGAGAAACTCATACCGATCCGAAATCTCGGCAAACTCTTCCAGGGCCATGAGGTTAACACTTCCGAGCGCCTTTACCGCTTCTCGGACGGTTGTAATCTCGTCACGGAGTTTTTTTTGATCACCGTCCAGAGCGGGTTTCCGCTCTTCAAACTCCCGAAGATCCCTACCGTGCCGCTCTGAAAAACTCTCGTAGAGCCCCCGTATCTCCGTTCGTTTCTCCGCCCGGCGCAGCTGGATGTCTTCCAGTTTCTCCTGGATGCGGGCGAGTTCCTGCATCTTCTCCTTCAGGCGCTTCTCTTCATCTTTCAGGAACCGATTATCGGACGCAATGGACTTTTCGAGCAGAACCGTCTCTTCCCGCAGCACCTGCTCCTGTTCCTCCAATGCCGTGTGTTCACTCTGAAGCGTTGCAACACTTTCGACCAGAGTTGCCAATCGATCCCGATCACGGCTTATCCGACGCTCCAGTTCAATAATACTCCGTCGGTTCTCCTGTAACTCCCGGGCATACCGTCCGGCCATTTCCCGTTGGGAAGCGGCGCGGCCGATAAGCTGGATTCTGTTTAGGCGAAGTTGTTCCAGCGTCGACCGTTCGCTTTCAATCGACTTATGGAGTGTTTCGATTTCTTCGGTCAACTCGCCGTTACGACGTCGGAGTTCACGGTTTTTTTCCTGCAGTGCTTCGATACGTTCGTCGAGAACACGTTTCCTGGTAATCGTACCTTCCGGCGCCAAAAAATCGTCCAGAAAGTGGGGTATCGTATCCTGATACCGGGAAATCGCCTCAGATACCGACTGCCATGAGTTAGTTACCGCCGAAAAGGCATTTTCAGCCGCCGCCACCCTCTCTTCGCCCTTCTCCTGAAGGCGCATCCGATCCAGGAGTGAATCTCGGCGCCCCTGGATGACGATCCCATGGTTGTCCATGGCCGTCCGGAGTACCTCTTCAGCACGTTGCCGTTCCGCAGTAGAGTACCCCGACTCCCGGAGTTTGTTGTCCAACGCACCTACCAGTTCATCCGTTACCTGCCGCATTTCACGCTGACATTGGCCCGTTTCTTTTTCGTTGGCCGTAACGGTTCGCTCATTGCGATCAATCCCGACCCGGGCCTCCTGTTGCCGTTCCTGGCTGCGTTCGATCCGTTCTTCGACGCCAACGATGGAAACGTCTATTTCGGCAACTTCCCGGTCTGTAGCTTCGGCGGCTTCCTCAGCCTGAACACGGGCCGCTTCAATTTCTGCAGATTTTCCCGTCAGACCATCCATGCGGGATTGCTCACCTGCAATCTGCTCTTCCAGCTCATCGATTTGATGTCGAATCAGGGCGGCCCGTTCCAGGCGCGAACTCTTTTCAACTTCTATCCCGTACAGTCGTTTTTGGTTTTCGATTAACCGGGACTCCATGGAGTTCACTTTGGACAGCTCGTGTTCCAGTTTTTCGTTGAGCCCGTCGATTTCCGTTCTAACGGCCGTCCTTTCTTCGTCGAGGGTGGTAAATCTCTGGTCGGCGGTGGCTTGCTGCCCTTTCAGCTGATCCAGTCGGGCGAGCTGCAGATCTAGCTCAAGGTCAAACAGACGTTCCCGAAGGTCTCGATACTGGGTGGTCTTTTCGGCCTGTTTCTTCAGCGTATCGTAAGACCGCTTGACTTCAGTCAGTACCGACTCGACCTCATGCATGTTTGCCTCGGTACGCTCCAGCTTCCGGTCGGCTTCACGCCCCCGCATTTTGTACCGCGTTATTCCTGCAGCCTCTTCAAAGAGTGACCGCCGATCCTCGGGTTTCGTCGAGAGAATCTGGTCGATTTTGCCCTGTTCCATGATGGAGTAGGCCGATTTTCCGATCCCCGTATCGTAAAAGAGTTCACGAACGTCTTTGAGTTTGACCGGGGCGCCGTTGATGAAGTACTCGCTTTCACCGGAACGGAAGAGCCGCCGTCTGACGGTGATTTCCGGTACATCCAGGGGAAGAACGCCGTTGTTTTCCAACGTCAACGTGACTTCTGCGACGTTCAGCGGCTTACGGGTGTCGGTGCCGTTGAAAATAACATCTTCCATCCGCTCTGCCCGGAGGCTTTTGGTGGCCTGCTCTCCCAGGACCCATTTAACGCCGTCAACTACATTGCTCTTACCGCACCCGTTTGGCCCGATCAGAGCGGAAATCCCGTCGGTAAACCTGATATGGCTCTTGTCGGCAAAAGATTTGAATCCGAACAGATCAACACTCTTTAAAAACACGCTTGCTCCACTGATAAAGTCATCGTAGTATACCGTAGATTATGGAGCGCCCCAAGAGACAGCCCCTTATTTGTGGGATCGACGAGGTCGGCCGGGGGCCTCTTGCCGGCCCGGTAACAGCCGCCGCAACAGTTCTTCCCGGTACTGTTGACCGTTCTGTATTAAGAGATTCCAAAGTTCTTTCACCTGCCCGCCGGAATGTCCTTGAAGAGCTTTTGATTGCAAACGGCACCTTTTTTGGCCTCGGCTGGGTATCATCGGAAGACATCGACAGCATGAACATCCATAACGGCTCTCTTCTTGCTATGAAACGGGCGTTTGAAGCGCTGTTGGCTCTGGAGTTGCTGCCTCCAGGGCCCATCGACGTCATTGTGGACGGCAGGTTTTCCCCGGACATTGCCGGCAACCCTGTAGTGACCCAGTGTCGGGCCTTAGTCGGGGCAGACCACATCATTCCGGAAGTCATGGCAGCGAGCATTCTGGCCAAGAATGCAAGGGATCGGCAGATGGTCCTCTACGCCAAACGTTACAGCCAATACGGCTTTGAGCGACATAAAGGATACCCGACTGCGGAGCACAAGGCGGCGTTACGGGAACACGGTCCGTCACCCATTCACCGTCGTA
>JBAYPC010000201.1:0-5673 GCA_041677905.1 Alkalispirochaeta sp.
ACCGCTGCTCAACCAGGGAGTCGACAGAGCCGATCTTGCCCTCTCGACCTTTCACGCTGTGGCGCGACAGACAATAGGCGGCCTGGCTCAGGGCTTGCAGATAAAACCACCGGTGATCTTTCAGGGCGGACCGCTGACGTTCAACCACACCTTGTTGCGTGTCTTTGCCGAACGACTGAAGCTGTCGCCGGAGGAGATAATCAGGCCCGATAAGCCGGAGATATTTGTAGCTATGGGTGCCGCACTGGCCCTGCCTCTTATCTCCAGAGATAGCCCCCCGTTGGCAGTGTCCGAACTTGCGGCAAGACTGAGCCGGGCGACGACGGCGGGCGGATACCGAACCGAGTTTGACGGAAGTGAGACGGAACTCACCGGAGAGAGTGAAGTACTCCCGTTTTTTTCAGACGAAACAGAGCGGCAACAGTTCTTTGAGCGACACCGACGGCCTGAGCGGCGACGGGTGGAGTTTTCTCCCGGCAGTCACGTGGACGCCTATATTGGTATAGACGCAGGCTCCACCACAACCAAGATGGTGCTGTTGGATCCTGGGGGAACCATTCTCGATTCGGCCTATTCCCACAACGAAGGGGAACCGTTAGTCACCGGCGTCCGTCTGTTGGCCGGGTTGCTGGGGAGATATGAAGCGGAAGACGTGACCGTTCGGGTGCGGGGATTGGGAACGACAGGATATGGTGAAAAGCTCTTCGCCGCCGCGTTTCACGCCGATTATCACACCGTTGAAACGGTAGCCCACGCCCACGCGGCGCTGCAAATTGAACCGGGTGTCGGGTTTGTTCTGGATATTGGCGGCCAGGACATGAAAGCCATAACCGTAACCGACGGCGTTGTTACCGGAATCAGCCTGAATGAAGCGTGTTCCGCCGGGTGTGGCTCCTTCCTGGAGAACTTTGCCCACAACCTGGACGTCCCGGTGGAAGAGATCGCCGCAAAGGCCTTTGCGGCGGACTCACCCAGTCAACTGGGGTCCCGCTGCACCGTGTTCATGAACTCCTCCATCATCACCGAGCAAAAAAACGGCAAAGGCCCGGAAGATATACTGGCGGGACTGTGCCGGTCCATAGTCGAAAACGTCTTTACCAAAGTAGTCCGAGTTCCCAACTTTTCCGCCTTAGGTGAGACCGTCGTCGTCCAGGGAGGCACCTTTGAAAACGACGCCGTCCTGCGGGCCCTGGAACAGTACACCCAGCGCCGCGTTGTCCGGGCACCCTATCCCGGACTGATGGGGGCGATCGGTATAGCTCAGCTGACTCGAGACCACATGACCGCCCGCGCGGAACGAGCCGAACAACGGGATTCATCCTTCCCGGGGTTGGAGGCGCTGCGGACTTTCGACGCCCAGCAGGAAGGAGGGCATATCTGCCCATACTGCTCCAACGCGTGCAACCGGACGATCGTCCGATTTTCCGACGGCAGCCATTTCGTGACGGGAAACCGGTGTGAACGGGGCGAGATCATCGAAGACGGCGAAAACGGCGACAGCCCGGAAGAGCGGCGCCGCCGACTGCGGGAGATAACCCGGCGGCAGCAGTCGGTGCCCAATCTTATGGTTGAGCGGGAGACGCTGCTTTTTCGCAGACCCCGGGAAGAACGACTCCTCCCGGAGCGGAACATAACTATAGGCATTCCCCGGACCCTTGAATTCTGGCACAGTTATCCCTTCTGGCACGCTTTCTGGACCGCCCTGGGGTTCGGTGTCGCCCTTTCCGACAACAGCACAAAAGAGCTGTATGAAGACGGCTTGGCGTCGGTCCCGTCGGATACCGTCTGTTACCCCGCAAAACTCGCCCATGGCCACCTACGCAACCTCATAGCAAAAGGGGTGGACCGCATCTTCATGCCGATGATCAACAGGATGCCCCCGGAAAACCCTTCTACCACCAGCGACCACGTCTGCGCGGTGGTGAAGGGGTATCCCCTGGTTCTTGACGTCAGCGATGAACCGGAACGGACCCATGGAATACCCTTTGACAGGCCCATGTTCCACTGGGTAGACGACCGGGCGCGGCGAAAACAGATTGTGAAGTGGATCGAAGAGGCGTTTGGAGTAACTGCCGAAAAGGCGCGCGCGGCGATCGACCTGGGAAACCGGCGGCAGACCGAGTTTGAAGGGGCGCTCATGCGGCGGGGCGCAGAGGTGCTTCACTCGATAGGAGACGGGGACCACCCCTTTGCAGTCGTCATCGCCGGCCGTCCGTATCACTCGGACCGCCTGGTCAACCACGACCTGGCTTCGTTCTTCGTAGCCGAGAACATCCCAGTGTTGACCGCGGACAGCCTGCCCGGACTCCACGACGTTGATCTGTCACAGACGCGATCAGAACTCACGATAAACTTTCACGTCCGGATGTTTGCAGCCGCCATGAAAGTGGCGGAGCACCCCAACCTGGAGCTGGTGCAGATCGTCAGTTTTGGCTGTGGACATGACGCCATTATCAGCGACGAAGTAGTGCGGTTGATGGAAGAGAGTTCCGGGAAGAGTCCCCTGACCCTCAAACTGGACGAAACAGACGTAAAAGGCCCTCTTGCAATCAGAATCAGGTCGTTCATCGAGACGATCAAAACACGGAGAACCCGAGACGCCGGAGAAACGACGGCAAACAGAAACTCTCTGCTGTCGGTTGTGCTTCCCGAGCCGTTTTTTGTGAAGTACCGGAAGAAAGACCGCCGTGAAAGGGTGATCATGGCGCCAAATGTCAGTGTGGCCTTTTCCAAAATCATCAGTGCGGCCATACGGGCGGAGGGCTACCGGATAGAACCGCTTCCCCTTGCGGACCGCCGCGCCATAGAACTGGGCAAACGGTACATCCACAACGACATGTGTTATCCCGCCCAGATCAACGTAGGGGAGCTGCTTCGGGCCCTTGAAACAGGACGGGCCGACCCGGCCACGGCGGTCTGTGGTCTTGCCAAGAGCCAGTGTGACTGCAGGCTGGCTCACTACGCAAGCCTTGCCCGGCGGGCGCTGGACGACGCCGGATACAGCGAAGTGCCGATTATCACAACCGATACAGACAACAAGAACATGCACCCCGGTTTTTCGCTGAGTCCTCTCTTTCAGTTGCGTATGCTCTGGGCCCTTGCCATTATCGACGCCCTTGAAGTGCTGCGGTTGCGCCTGAGACCCTACGAGATTACAAAGGGTGAAGTGGACGCGATTTTTGAAGAGGCCATTGACGAGATCGCCGCCGGGGTGGAGGTATCCGTCCGGCGGGCCCTCCGATCATTTGAGCTGGCCATCAGCCGTCTTAAGAGTGTGAAACTGGACACGACGGTAGAACGTTCCCGAGTGTTTGTAATCGGAGAGTTTTTGCTGAACTTCCATCCCAGCAGCAACTACAACGTCGTGGAGTACCTGGAGGCCAACGGCATGGAGGTGGTGCTCCCCAACATTCTCGATAACTTCCGACGGGATTTTATGCGTCAGAAAACGGAGCGGAAAGAGTTCTTTATCCGGTATCCGTTTGTAGACAGCGTCCTGGGGAACGTGACGGACTATCTCTTCGATCACATTCTGGAACGGGTGGCCGCAATTGCCGGTACCCATCCCCGGTATCACGCCCGTGTATCCCTTCCAAAGATAGCCGAACGGTCCGAGGGTTTTGTCCATCACACCTTTACATCGGGAGAAGGCTGGATGATCGCCGGTGAGATTCTGCACCACGCTGCCGAGGGGATATCGTCGTTTCTGATTCTGCAGCCCTTTGGGTGCCTTCCAAACCACGTCACCGGTCGGGGACTGATCAAGAAGCTCAAAGAGCTCTATCCCCACGTGCAGATACTCAGCCTGGATTACGATCCGGATACCAGCTTTGCGAACATAGAAAACCGGCTTCAGATGCTCATCCTGAACAGCCGACTCGCCGCCGGTAAAGCCGCAGCCGCCGGCAACGCCAATGAACCCGTCGTCGTCAACACGGTAACCGACGGCAGTGTCCTGACCCCCGACACCGGCGGCTCCGTCGCCTTGCCGTCGGCGCAGTGAGTCACTACATTTGACACATATGGATGAACGAGTACTGGAAGCGGTGATTTTTGACCTTGACGGCGTGGTGGTGTACACCGACGCCTACCACTACAAAGCGTGGAAAAAACTGGCCGACCGCGAAGGGTGGAAGTTTGACGAGACGCTGAACGACCGCCTGCGTGGTGTGTCGCGCATGGCATCTCTTCAGATTATTCTGGATCATAACGGTATCGATCTGCCTGACGACCAAAAAGCGGCTCTTGCCACGGTGAAGAACGAAGACTACAAAGCGTTTCTTGAGGAGATAGATGATTCCGCGCTGGTAGCAGGATCGCTGGATTTTATCCGGGTGCTGCGAAACAGGGGAGTCCCTACAGGCCTGGGCAGCAGCAGTAAGAACGCTGCCGTGGTTCTGGAAAAACTGGGTATTGCCGACCTCTTCGATGCCGTAGTTACCGGCAATGACATCAGCCGTTCCAAACCCGATCCGGAGATATTTTTGAAAGGCGCCGGCCGTCTTGGAGTTGCACCGGAACGGACGTGGGTCTTTGAAGACGCCGCCAGCGGTGTCGATGCCGCTCGGGCGGGTGGAATGGTCTCCGTCGGTTTCGGCCCTTCAGAAGGGCTGGATCATGCGGACATCCGGGTACATTCCTTTGCAGAAATCGACGTCGATACCTTTATTCGCACGGGTAAACCGGGATAGTAAGCCTATCCGATGAATCCGATAACACGATCCAGGATCACCAGGGCCGCTCCGGCGTCGTGGGTTTCGTAGAGTTCTTCCAGCAACTCCGCCGCCGCCCCCTGGTGTTGGCTGAGTTGCCGGTTCGCGGTATCGCACGGCACCTTCTCGCCGCCACCTGAGTCGGCGGAGACACAGACATAATTGCGAAAGAACTTCTTGAGAATCTCGTAGTTGCGCCGTTCACCCCAGTGATCGGTGAAGGCAACGATCTGTTCCCGCAGATACTGGAGTCGCCGAGGAAGAGGAATTTCGTGCCACAGCGGTGGTCCTGGTTTCCTGGAACGCCCGGCAGCACCGCCCCCCTGGTGCCTTCGCGTAAAAAGCAGGGGGTCCGAAAACACACCGCGCCCGATCATAACCCCGTCGACGCCGGTCTCTTCGACCCGGCGGTACCCTTCTGCAAGAGAACGGACATCGCCGTTTCCGATTATCGCCGTCGTTGATCCGGAGGCATTGCGCAGCGCAACGGCCCGGCCTACTTCGCTCCAGTCGGCAGAGCCTTCAGACAACTGATCGGCAATGCGGCCGTGTACCGTTATGGCGTCCAGGTTCAGCTCAAGAAGAAAGCCGATCCACTCCTCCGTGACAACCCGGTCAAGACCGATGCGAGTCTTGACACTCAACGGCAGGGTCGACGCGCTGCGGCACGCCGCGACCATCTCTCCAGCCAGCGAAGGGTTCCCGATAAGAGCTGAACACGCCCCCGCCTTCCGTATCTTCTGAACGGGACAGCCCATGTTGAGGTCGATACCGTCAAAACCGAGTTCTTCCACCGCGCGAGCGGCGGAGTAAAACTCATCGGGACGGGTCCCCCACAGCTGAGCCACAACGGGCCGTTCCTCTGCGGTGTAGACCAACCGGTCACGCCGGGCCGCCGGCCCTCGGCGAAGCGCCGGCGTCTCACGAACCGCCCCTCGGCGAAGCGCCTCCCCTCGGCGAA
>JBAYPC010000202.1:0-5669 GCA_041677905.1 Alkalispirochaeta sp.
CAAATTCACATAATACCATGTTTGAAAAGCTATGCATCGACCGAATTATGGAAGCGGTTTTACGGTCAGCAGGACATCGAATTTTTCCACAAATCGATAAAGAACTCAATATAAACTATGCCGCTTATATGAACCCCGGATCTTTGCCTTATTGGCCGTTTAGTGAACAAAAACCTCTCTTTCGACTTTTGGGCAATTTGGAAGAACTGATAGGGGTGAAATTGCATGACAGCTTTGTAATGAGTCCAAAGAAAACAGTATCCGGTTTTCGATTTACGAATAAAGACGGATATGTGGATTGCCAACTTTGCCTAAAGGAAGCATGCCCAGATCGAGAAGCACCTTATGAAACGTACCTTATCAAGAAAAATACCAAGAAAGGTAAAAGCTAAATCACTGTCCAAAACTCAGCAGCTGCTAACCGCGGTTGGCCACTCTCGTGTTGCTGAAACAGTTTAACGTCAGGACTTCCGGCACCATTCCCGCTTGATGAAAAAACGCCGGACACCGTCAAATGGTGAACCGGTGCTGGTTGTCATTTTTGAAGGTGCCCTCGGCGCATTGATTGAACCGGCAACTTTATTGGTGTTGCTTACACCTTCAATTCACCATATACTCATCTCTTATTCTCAACAACAAGATCTCACGGAGGTAAGTTTGTGAAATTGGACATTCGAATCATCAATGCGAAAACGCGTGCGTCTCGGGGTGCGGTCATGCAGATTGGCATTGCCGACGGCAAAATAGTCAAAATTGCAGAAAAGGCTGACGGTGACGCCGCGAAAGAAATTGATGCAAAGGGAAATCTGGTAACCGAATCCTATGTAAACGGGCATCTGCATCTGGACAAGGTGTACACCCTGGAAATGGTCGGTCAGGACGCGCTGGATTCGTACCACGGCGCGGGTATGGGCGGCGCCATGACCGCTATTGAGCAGGCGGCCCGGGTCAAGGACAACTACGATGAGTCCTGGATCATTGAAAACGTCCGTCGTGCGGCGCTTCTTGCCGTAAAATACGGTAACACCCATATCCGGGCATTCGCCGATGTGGACACAAGAGGTAAACTGGAAGGGGCAAAGGCACTCATTAAAGCCAGGGAAGAGTTCAAGGATCGGGTTGAGATCCAGGTTGTCGCGTTCCCCCAGGACGGTGTGGTACGTGATCCTGGTGCGGCGGAGTACGTGGAAGAGGCACTGAAGATGGGTGCCGACGTAGTCGGTGGTATTCCCTGGATCGAGTTCACCGACGAAGACGCCCGTTCGCACGTGGACCAGATGGTGAAACTGGCCGTCAAGTACAACAAACCGGTCTCCATGCTGGTAGATGACGCCGGTGATCCCAATCTCCGCACCACGGAGTACCTGGCCGTACAGGCCATCAAACACGGACTGATCGGGAAGGTTACCGCCCAGCACGCCCGGGCCATGGCGCTGTACCCTGAACCGACATATCGCAAACTGGAAGCACTCCTGTTGAAAGCCGGGATGGGCCTTGTGAGTGATCCCCAGACCGGGCCGCTCCACGCTCGCGTTCAGGACCTCTACGCGGCCGGGGTACCCGTTGCCCTGGGCCAGGATGATATTGCCGACGCGTACTACCCCTTTGGCCGAAACAACATGCTGGAAGTAGGCTTCCTGGCGGTTCACCTGCTGTGGATGACCAGCTTTGAGCAGATGGAAAAGATATATGACATGATCACCACCAACGCCGCCCGGGCGCTGGGGATCAAGGGGCATGAGCTCAAAGAAGGTAACCCCGCCAACCTGGTAGTCCTCACCCAGGAAAATGTCTGGAAGGCACTTTGGGAGCACGAGGCACCGGCGTACGTGATCAAAAGCGGCAAGGACATTACTCTCCGGGACTGAGTTCCATTTGGGTAACAGTTTTTGAGTGACAGTTGAAGATTGGGCCTTCCCCTTCCGGGGAGGCCCATTTACTGTCGACCGAATCGGCCAGGCATTATCCGAGTTACCGAGTCAAGTATTTTCCGAAAACTATCGACTTTACCACCGACCCACGTTATCTTGTATGTAAGGTTGTCAAGGGCGTAGACATCTTCCGTTTTTCATTCTGTCCACGATCTTAGGGTTGAAGCCGCGCTATGGCAGCGCGGCTTCTTTACGTTCCAGACCTACCAGGTACGTTTCAAAGGACTCTTTCCGAACCGAAGCGGGTCGAAACAGGGCGGCCCGGGCAAACTGGTCCTGAAAAGACCGCAGTAGAGCCTGTTCCCCGCCTCCCTGAAAGAGCTTCGCCACACACGCACCCGACGGCGCGAGCCACCGGTCAAGATTCCACAAAATCGACTCAACCAACGCCTCACTTCGACCGGTATCAACAAGCCTGTTGCCGCTCGTCGCCGGTGCGGCATCACTCATCACCAGATCATAAGGTCCCAACTTCGCCAGCAATTCCACAACCTCCGGTTCGGTAAAATCACCCTGGAGACACCGCGCGCCTTCAACGTCCAGCTCGACGAGGTCGATTGCCGTCACGTCGGCACCCCGCTGAACCGCGTACTGCGTCCATGACCCCGGCGCGGCCCCAAGGTCCAGCACAGACAGAGAATCCCCAGAAAAAAGCCGGTACTTCCGGTCTATTTCTTCAAGCTTGTAGATGCTTCGGGCGTGAAACCCCTCCGATCGGGCGCGTCGCGCAAGGTGGTCCTGTCGTCTTCGGCCCCGCTTTGCCATGGCGAGACGCTACCACACTTGACCGTAGACCGGAAAGGCAATACCGTTTGCCGGTGGCACGACAACCAATCTGGCGGCGACAGCTGCCCTACCGTGAAGGCAATATCACCTTCATTCTCATCGGGATAAACATCGCAGTTTTTCTGCTAAGCAATATGGACGGTCGAATTATCTCCTGGCTGGCGATGAACCCGGTTCTGACGGTGGCGCACCACTTCTACTGGCAGCCGGTAACCTACATGTTTGCCCATTCGGGTTTGTCCCACCTTCTGTTCAACATGCTGGGCCTCTTCTTCTTCGGTACCCAGGTAGAACGGCAGCTCGGCAGCTGGGAGTTTCTTCTCTTCTACCTGTTGACCGGCTTTCTGGCGGGCCTGTTTTCCCTGGGGGTATACTGGTTTACCGGCAGCTACTACGTTTTTCTCCTCGGAGCATCAGGCGCCGTCTTTGCGGTGCTCCTTGCCTTTGCCACCTACTTTCCCGATGCAGAGATATTTATCTTCGGAATAATTCCCGTCCGGGCATCTGTTCTGGTCATCGGGTATACAGTCCTGGAGATCTTTTCACAGCTGAGCGGCCGGGGGGGGAACGTCGCCCACCTGACACACCTGGCGGGGTTCGGGTTTGCCTATCTCTATTTCATCATCCGGATCGGCATCAGTCCCTACCGCCGTTTTTTCCGGCGATGACCCGCGAGATGATTAAATAAATGGCAGCACATCCCCGGGGTCCATCGATACTGGCCCTCCTGACGGCGGCGCTTCTGGTCGGCACCGTTTGGGGCGTTTCGGCTCAGACTCCGGTTCCCCCGGAACGCTGGGGCGACCACCTTACCCTGGAAGTGTGGTCGATTGCCGACCGAATCATCCACGGAGACGAACCGGTGGAAGATCGACTGCTTCGGGAAGCCCGCTACACTATTTCCGGCATGATCTACGGGTTCGAGTTTGTCTATACCCCGGAGTATCCCGCCCGGAAGGTAGATCGCTATTTCACCCTGGAACCAACCGGGCAGATCCCCTGGGGAGATACCCGGCTTCACCTGCGGGATCTCCGGGATGAACGGACGACTCTGTACGGCTTAATTGACTATGAACTCTCAGAAAACGACCGTATCCGGTTGCGATCGTGGCGGAACAGCGATGTGGAACGCGCCGCCGGCCACGGAGCGGCGCCCCTCTTAGACGGCCTGGATGGAAAAATAGCGGCAATTGAGGACGCCGTCCACCACGCCCTTCGGGAACACCTCCGGGACCGCTATTTCAACCGGCCCCGGGAAGTGACCGGTACGGTTGTACTGCGGGAACCGCCCCGGATTCGCACCAGGTCAGGCATGTATGAAGCCCAGGTACTCCTCTACATCCACATCCGGGACGTCCGGGAATACCTGGCTTTTTAAGTTACTCCCCTCCGGTACTCACGCTTCCGGTGCCGGGGATCCTCCGGTGCTGTCTGACAGACCGCGAAAAACGGCAACCACAAAGACCGACAGAAACGAGAGGTACGCCGAAGTGACCAGAATCGTCAGGATAGCTCCCAACACAGGAATCAGGGCAACAACGAAGTTCACCACACCCACCAGCAGGCCAAGGGCGATAATCACGAGAAAAAAGACGAAAACCGTTCCAAAGTGAGCCGTCACGGTGCGAAAGCTGCTTCCCATCGCGCCAAAGGGGCCCGTTTCCTGCAGCATCAGGGCAACAAAGGTGAACATCAGCAAGAACGCCAGCACCACACCCGGCAACACCAGCAGCATAAACCCAAGACTGACCAGAATACCCACCACAACCGACGTGGCGACAAGGGCCCAAATCCGCGGACGGACACGCTGCCACGCCGACGACAGCCCCACGGGCCGATCATTCAGTGCATCGTCGGCCATCAGCACGGTCATACCGTGGGCAAGAAGCCCCACAATCGAACTGATGACCATCAAGGCGATCATCCTCCCCACGGCCATACCGGCATAGCCTACCGCCTCACCGGCGGTCACAACCGTGTCCGGACCGATCTCTCCGATTCCGCCAATACGCGGAACCATGGTGCCCACCAGTATCAGCGACACCAGAGCGATAAGCACCGTGGCCGCCAACACGGGAATTAGGATCAGCGGATTAGACTTCACCCTCTGGAACGACTCCTGTAACAGCCCGACAATATTCATTGTTTCCTCCTACTGTAATCCTACTGCAAAAATGAGTCCCCAGACCACTCCGGCGACAACTTCAGGGACACTATGGCCGACATATTCCGAAACACCGGCGTTTTTCGTCCGTTTTTTCTTACCGACAGGGTCGGCAGTGACGTCCAGCCGAGGTTTCATCAACTGGTTCAACACCTCGGCGTGTCGCTGTACATGGCCTCGGAGATAAAACGAGTCGTACACTACGATGGCCGCAAAGACAAAAGCGACGGCAAAGATATCGCTGGTAATGCCATTTCTCAGTCCGATTGCAGCGGTCAGGGCGGTGACCAACGCCGTATGGGCACTTGGCACCCCCGCCGCATTGAAAAACCGGTCGTAGGCAAACCGGCGCTCCCTCACGGAGTAGAGAATCACCTTGAACAACTGTGCACCGATCTGGGCGATCAGAGCGATAATCAACGGAAAGCGCACCACCTCTGCCGCCGTTATTCCTGCAAAATGTTCCGGTATCATAGGTACAATCTAATCCCGCCGCCCCTTCCCGTAAAGTACTGCGGTGAAAGTCACTGTTTATCCTTCCAACTCCGACGTCGCGCCAGAATGAGAATTTTTCGCGGGCTGACCAAAAGGGCGACCGTACGGTGCACCGGCCACTCCTTCAATTTGTCCAGGCGGATCACAGTGGGAACAATGACCAGAAAGAGCACGAGGGCGACTCTGAAGAACATCCGGTACACGGTAATCCCGGTAAACCCGGCGGCATTCAACCCACCCAGTAGCGCACCGCCGATTCCGGCCCCGACAAGCCCGGCCGTCGCCCCGGACAC
>JBAYPC010000203.1:0-5643 GCA_041677905.1 Alkalispirochaeta sp.
ATGATGAGTATTATACCTCAGCCTCATGGCGCGGTACGTGGCAGCATGACGGTGGTACTCTCATGAATCAGGCAACCCACGGAATTGATCTGCTTCAGTGGCTTCTGGGTGGACAGCCCGCAACGGTGACCGGCACTCTCGCCCGCTATTTACGGCCAATTGAGGCGGATGACTTCGCCGCCGCAACTGTCCGGTTCCAGGGTGGTGGTATTGGTACCATCAACGTCACGGTGGATACCTTTCCCCGAAATCTGGGAACCCGGCTGACCATTCTTGGTGAACGCGGCACGGTTGAACTCAGCGGTAATGGGCCAGACGCAATCACAACGTGGATCTTCCCGGAAGATACCGCCTGGGCCACCACCGATGAAGCCCTTGCAGCCGGTACCTGGACGCCCGAAACAAGCGGGATACGCGGTCTTGCCGGCCATGCCGGTGTCTATGAAGATCTCGCTGCGTCATTTTCGCAAGGTACGACTCCCGTAGCAAGTCTCCAATCCAGCGCCGTCTCTGCGGAGATCGTTCTGGGTATACAACAGTCTCATCGCGACGACAAGACCGTCACATTTCCTGTAAATTTTGCATCTGCCGCCATGGCAGGTGTGTCCCTGTAACGCCCACCGGGCAAACGCCCCACACTCCACATTGGACAAATAACCGGAGGACTCTTTGCAATTCGTAGACCTTAAACGTCAGTACGACGAGTACAAGACCGAAATCATGGCCGAGATCCAGCAGGTGCTGGACACAACCGCCTTCATCAACGGCCCTGCCGTCAAGGAGCTGGAAGCCCAGCTTGCCCGCCACACCGGGGTCAAACACGCCATCGGCTGTGCCAGCGGTACCGACGCACTGGTGCTGGGTATGATGGCTTTGGATATCAAACCGGGTGATGAGGTTATCCTGCCGGATTTCACCTTCATCGCCACCGCCGAGACGGTCGCCCTTCTTGGCGCGTTTCCCGTCTTTGCGGATATCCGCCCGGATACCTACAACATAGATCCGGAGTCAATCCGCGCCGCCGTCACGGACAAGACGGTCGGTATCATTCCCGTTTCCCTCTACGGCCAGATTGCCGACATGGATGAGATCAACGCCATAGCGGCCACACACAACCTCTGGGTGATGGAAGACGGTGCCCAGTCCTATGGTGCAACCTACAAAGGTAAAACGTCGGGAACGCTGTCACAGATAGGTACAACGTCGTTCTTTCCCGCCAAGCCCCTTGGCGCATATGGGGACGCCGGAGCTATCTTTACCAACGATGATGAACTGGCGTCGCGCCTGCGGATGATCCTCAACCACGGTCAGCGCAAGCGCTACGACCACGCCGTAATCGGACTCAACGCTCGGTTGGATACGATCCAGGCGGCGGTACTCAAGGTTAAGCTGAAGTACTTTGATGCTGAAGTTGCCCAGCGACAAAAAGTTGCAGACCAGTACACCGCAGCGTTCCGGGACGCCAAAAACATCGTCACGCCGACAATCCTGGACCACAACACCTCGGCCTGGGCCCAGTACACGATCCGTATTCCCAACCGCTCTGCCGTGCAGGCCGCCCTAACGGAACAGGGTATACCCACCGCCGTTCACTATCCCATTCCCCTGCACAAGCAGGACGCCTTTGCCGCTCACGCTCAAGCCGGGATCGAAGTACCCCACACAGAGAAGGCCGCCGCCGAGGTCATGTCGCTGCCCATGCATCCGTTCTTGACCAAGACGGATGTGACTCAAGTGGCCGAGGCGGTGAAGCAAGCGGTGAAGGATACCAACCGTGGCTGATCCGCAGTACTTCGCCCACGAAACGGCAGTCATCGACAACGGCGCCCAGATCGGCGCGGGCACAAAGATCTGGCACTTCAGCCACGTCATGTCCGGGGCCCGCATAGGTGACGGCTGCGTTCTGGGACAAAACGTATACATCGGCACCCGAGGAGTCCTGGGCAACGGCTGCAAGGTACAGAACAACGTCTCCATCTACGACGACGTGATCTGCGAGGACGACGTCTTTCTCGGCCCCAGCTGCGTCCTTACCAACGTGATGGACCCCCGGGCCTTTGTAGAACGTAAGACGGAATACAAAACAACCTTGATAAAAAAGGGCGCTTCCGTGGGAGCCAACGCCACCGTCGTCTGCGGTGTTACCCTCGGGGAGTACTGCTTCATTGGCGCAGGTTCAGTGGTAACAAAGGACGTCCCCGCCTACGCCCTCGTCTACGGCACCCCGGCACGCCGGCACGGCTGGGTAAGCCGTGTAGGCCGCCGTCTTGGCACGGACCTAGTCTGCCCGGAGACGGGTGAGCAGTACCAGGAAGTAAAGGGAGAACTGAAACCCCTATGACATCAAAAACCGCGCAAACAGCACAACAACTCATACAAAAGATAGAAAACAAAACCGTAGTAGTCGGCATCCTCGGCCTCGGCTACGTGGGTCTCCCCCTTGCCGTCACCTTCGCCAAGAACGGCATCACCGTCCTGGGGTTCGACAAGAACGAAGAAAAGACCGCCAAGGTAAACGCCGCGGACAACTACATCGCCGACATCACCGACGCCGAACTGAACACGGTCATCGCCAACAAGACCCTCTCTGCCACCACAGACTTCTCCCGCATCAAGGAGTGTGACGCCGCCATCATCTGCGTGCCCACCCCCCTGGACCGCTTCAAGAAGCCGGACCTCAGCTACATAGAAGGCGCCGCAACCGAGATCGGTATGCACATGAAGCCGGGCACCTTTGTCTCTCTGGAAAGCACCACCTTCCCCACAACTACAGAGAACATCCTCAAGCCCATTCTGGAAAAAGAGTCCGGCCTCACCTGCGGAGAGGGGTTCTTCCTGGCCTACAGCCCCGAGCGGGTAGACCCGGGCAACAAAAACTGGAAGACCGAAAACACCCCCAAAGTGGTCGGGGCTATGACCGATACGGGCCTCGAAGTTGCCCTCAAGCTCTACGCTACATCCGTCCAGACCCTCCACCCGGTATCCAGCCCCCGCATCGCCGAGATGGTAAAGATCCTGGAAAACACCTATCGCCTGGTCAACATCAGCCTCATGAACGAGCTGGCCCTCCTGGCCGGCAAGATGGACATCAACATCTGGGAAGTCATAGACGCCGCCAAGACCAAACCCTACGGCTTCCAGGCCTTCTATCCCGGCCCCGGCATCGGCGGCCACTGCATACCCCTGGACCCCTTCTATCTGGAGTACATCGCCAAGGAGTACGCCTTTGAGCTCTCCATGATCCACACCGCCGGTCACATAGACCTCCTCATGCCCCACCGCATGACCATCAAGATCACCAGCGCCCTCAACCGCCACAAGAAGTCCATCAACGGATCACGCATCCTCTTTCTGGGGGTGGCCTACAAACCGGACATCGCCGACGAGCGTGAAAGCCCGGCCCTCAAGATCATCGACGAGGTCATCGGCAAAGGCGGCCTGGTAGACTACTACGATCCCCACGTTCCTTCCGCCGTGACACCCCAGGGCACCACCCTTACCGGCGTAACGGACCTCTCACACCTCTCGCACTACGACGTGGTTGTAATCGCCACCAAACACAGCACCATCGACTACCCTGAAGTGGCACAACAGTCACAGCTCCTTGTGGACCTGCAGAACGTATATCCCAAGACGACCGATAAGATTTACAAGTTGTAAGAGGTGAGGTTAGGGATTCTAAGAAGTTCCGCTACCCCCTCCGGACTGAGAGACAGGCACGCTTGAGCGAGTTTCTGGGGTTGTCGGAGGTATACAGGTTAGAAATTATCGTTGGTGAGAAATATGCGATATCCCCGAGAAAATCCTTGCAAATTGTGAACCTATAGGTTAATTTTAGATGCAGAGGGAGTGCCTTCCAGTACAAATTAGTGATCTACTCCTTGAGCTTGGGTTCGCGAGAGATCGTTTTATGCTGTATGTGGATAGGAGCGAACATGAAGAGATCACCAAGTTTCTCACCAAGAAAGCGGTACGCAAAAAATTCCGCATCATAATTCGTCAGATCGCCACGGGGCTGTACAACCCTGATTTGTACGATAAGGAAGAAGTATCCGGGAAAGCGAAAGACATAACCGCGATGAAGTTCAAGGGGAAAAAGAACTATCGTGTGTATTGCAAGGAATTCCATGATGGGAAACGACGGATCGTCATGATTCAGTTGCTGTGGAAGAAAACACAAAAAAACAATAAGCAACTTCGTTCTCGATTAGAATACTTAGGAGGTTACCACTATGAGTTTCCGTCGGAAACAAAGTGACAAAGTATCCTTTGCGTCCGTAAACGAAAAGGAACGGTTCCAACTTGCCGCAGACGGAATCCAGATAGACATCATCAACATTACGCTGGAGAAGATGAGGAAGCTGGGTCTATCCAAAGCTGATATTGCAAAAAAACTTGGTGTGTCCCGTAGTTATGTTTCACAGCTCTTTTCTTGTGATAAACGTATGAACTTGATCACATTGGCCAAACTCGAGTCTATCCTTCACACCCGTTTTGTTGTTTCGGCGAGCTATTCCGAGCGATACGATCTGTCTCTTGTGGAACAAATTCGGGAGTCTCGACAGAGCTTTGACGGACCGTGCGTTCAATGCCATTACCGACCCTATACAGAAGCTCCAGATTCTCATAGCGAAATTCCTTCAGGCCGCCTCAGCTTGTTGGTAGGGTGATATGAACGTAACGCTTTCGCCGCTTAAACTGAATGATTTTATATTGCTCCAATTACATTTTGACACAACCCTGCCTCAGCAAAACGACGAAGTTGAATCCGTGGCCCGTCTGTCGCGTCCATCTCTGGACGTCGATTTTTCGATCGGAGTAGACAAAGAGAAAACAGGATTCCGTCTGGAGGTAACGATTTCTACCATCGATCCTCCAGATGATGTTGGTTACCATTTTACGGCGACGGGGGCAGGGTTTTTTACCATTGAATCGGCGACAGACCGAAAGGACCGGGAACAGTTGCTGATACAGTCGGGAATTCCTCTGGTAATAAACAGTCTTCGTATGGCCGTCGCGACGGTTTCTGGTTTCGGGTTGTACGGTAAGCTGCTCTTTGATTCCATCGATCTCGGAGAGCTTCTTGAGCAAAAGCGAAACATAGATTCATAGGCGATCTCTAAAAAGGGGGAACCCCGCCTACTTCCCGCCGCAAACGCCGAACGATGACAAACCCATGCGGGAGATCAGGTACTTGAAAAACACAATGAAGAGTGACACCATATGAAAGCAATAATCCTCGCCGGCGGCGCCGGCACACGCCTCTACCCATCAACCCAGGTAGTCTGCAAACAGCTGCTGCCCATCTACGACAAGCCCCTGATCTATTACCCCCTGTCCACCGTCATGCTGGCAGGCATCCGGGAGATCCTCATCATCTCCACCCCGGAAGACACCCCAAAAATCCAGACCCTCCTTGGAGACGGCACCCAGCTCGGACTCCAGCTTAGCTACGCCGTCCAGGAAAGCCCCCGGGGCCTGGCCGACGCCTTCATCGTCGGACGCCGGTTCATCGGCAACGACCCAGTCTGCCTCGTTCTGGGAGACAACGTCTTCTACGGCAGCAACTTTAGCGGCCTCCTGCAAAAGGCCCGTACAGAAAACACCGGCGCCACCGTCTTCGGGTATCCCGTAAAAGACCCC
>JBAYPC010000204.1:0-5641 GCA_041677905.1 Alkalispirochaeta sp.
GTAGGGCAAGCGAATCGGTACGAGAACGGGGAAAAGCATGACAAAAAGGAGTGCCAACTGCCGCACCGCCACCTCCCAGGAAAAGAGAACGACAAAAAGACGGTCCCACACCACCGAAAAGACGCCCCCTTCGCCGACAAAGAGACTATAGACCGTGTCGGACGCCACATCGTACTCCCTTACGACCCACTCACCGTCAAACCGCAGCTGCTCTTCCTCCCAGGACTCGATCCGGCCGTCATCCCGCCGAAATCGCTGCAGCCGGACCGTCTCTCCCGGACGGGGCGGGGCAAAAACACCGTCAAACAGCAGAGAGCTCTGATAGCGCCGGTGAGCGACAAAACCGGCCACCGACAGGGGGGTTCCCTCGACATCGGCCGATGAGATCATGGTGAGCAGCTCCATTCCCGCCTCAGGCGAAGTTATCGGACCCGGTTCAAACGGAAGGTGTTCCGGCACCGGAACAAAAAGACCGCTTCCGTCCTGCCCGGGAAACCGGTTCAGTCCGCCGTTTTCGTAGAGGTACAGACCGCTTACGGCAACGACCAGAAGGACCATCGAAACCGACAGGCCCGGAAAGACCTCCGGTACGCTCCGGCGCCGGCGCCACGGTTTATCCAGAATGGGTCGAGGTGAAAAGAGACGGTGATCCCTGCGGCGGTAGCGTATCCTGCTTATGGTCAGCGTGAGCGCGTACAGTCCCGCCAGAGCAGTCAGGTAAAGCACGTACGCAAGAACGGCGACCGCGGCCCTCCCCGGCAGTTCAACGACAACCGTAAGTACCGAAACAACCACGCCAACCAGGGCGAATACCATGACCCGCCGGTGGTCCTGCAGAAGGACGAAACCACTACCGTGGGTCAGCCACTCCCGCTCAATATCTCCACTGTGGCGAACCAGATACAGCGCTCCAATGGCGGTGATTACCGCCCGTATCAGAACGGTCGGTCCATGAACGGTGACATAGGCGGCACCGAGAAGGGCGATACCCAGGCTCAGGACGGCCCGCCGCCGGGACAGTACCACCACCAGCAGCAGCACACCAAAAGCCACCGCACCGCCAACCACGCCGCCGGCGGGCCGCAGCCCATCCATAAAAAACGGAATATCCCCCAGGGCCTCCCGAACCATCCGGGCCTGCAGGCCCGCCGATTTCTCCCGGGGCAGGTACAGCAAATGGTAGGCCTCACCGTCACCGGGACTTACAAAGAGGTCTTTCACCTTCCGGACAAAGGGGTCCATTCGCGGGTCCGCCACATCAAAGCGCGTCTCCAGCTCTGATACAGTCACCGGCGTCTGTCCGTTGAAGTCTTCAATCCGCACTGTCGCGTTGGTGACATCCAGCGGCTCCAGTCCCGCTTCTGCCAGGCTATGGTGTATCTCGGTAATGTCGTAGTCCGTTGATATGGCAATGAGGTCGACGGCGCGCCAGCGCCGCTTGCCCGCCTGGGACGTTCCGCCGGTCACAACGCCGTAGATAGCTGCAGTGGTGACCAGTACGAGAAACAGTACCGATAAAAGGCCCCGACGCTCCATTGGTCTCCGCACGTTCAGAGCAGACTGAAGGCCAGTCCGGTGAAAAATCCCAACAGGACGCCCACAAACACTTCACTGGGAGTGTGGCCGCTCACCTCTTTCACCGGTGCAAACTCAAACCCGAACCGTTCGGCAAGCTGCAGCCCTATTCTGTTGAGCTCCCGGGCCTGCAGGCCCGATGATCGCCGGACTCCCAGAGCATCTCGGATGATAAGCCCGCCATAGAAGAGTGAAAGGACAAATATCGCCGAACGCACGCCGTGAAGAACCCCTATGGCGGTGGCCAGCCCGGTCACCAGAGACGAATGGCTGGAGGGCATACCACCGGTGTGCCACAGGAGTGTTGCAAGCATGTCTCGAGAACCGCGTGTCCGTCCCCGCAGCTGATCGATAACCATTTTTATAAACTGGGCGACAAACCAGCTAAAAAATCCGGCCATGAAGATTCTGCTGGAGACCATCTGAAAAGCATATGTCGCCACCTGATTGTGCACCCTCGCAGTTTCCCGTGGCCATGACCCTTTGTCAAGATAAGGTCTTCTCAATACAATTGCAGGTAATGAAAGAAGAAACTGTCGGGCCCGACGATAACGGCCGCAGGCTTGACCGGGTTCTGCGGAAAGCCTATCCCTCCGTCCCGCCCGGAGCCATAGCCGGTGCGGTGCGGCGGGGTGAAATTCGTCTCAACGGTAAACGGACGACCAACGATGCCCGGGTCGCTGCCGGTGACACTATCCGGATTCCCGACTGGCAAGACGCCGCACCCATGCGTACGGAAAATCCCGCCGCTCGGACGGCCGCGCGCTATGCGGAAGGTCGGATCATCTCCGGTGAATGGTCAATTCCCGTGCTGGACCGGACCGAGGACTGGCTCGCGGTAAACAAACCGTCCGGGCTGGCCGCTCACGGCCCAGGCACCCTTGATGAGATGGTCCGGACGGTAGCCCAGGCCCAGGGATGGTGGGCCGACAGTATGAGTTTTCGGCCCGGTCCCGTCCACCGCCTCGACCGCAATACCAGCGGCGTCCAGCTTTTTTCCCTCTCCGCCGACGGCGCCCGGACCTTGACCGAGCATATCCGCCGGCGACACGTGGCCAAAGTCTACATAGCCCTGGTCTCGGGCTACCTGCCCCGACGCACCGAAAGCCGTAAACGCATCGCCTATGACCGGAACACCAGAACCGCCTCCACAGAACCGGAGCGCGCCCCTGCCGCGTCCGCCGGGCGCCGCCTCCGCTATTCCTCCGCCACAACCCATTTCTTTCCCCTGGCCTTCACGGCGGACCGCCTGGTCGGCCTGGTAGCTGCCGTTCCGGAGACAGGACGAACCCATCAGGTGCGCTGTCACGCCGCCGACCTGGGCATACCCCTTTTGGGCGACCGCAAATACGGGGGTGCCCGCTGGAGCAGCTTTGACGACCAGCACGACCCCTACAACCCGTCCCGTCAGGACCCCCGGTATATCCTCCACGCCGCCCTCTTCGCCACCACCGGGCCTGAGCGGGTATGGACCGCACCCTTTGCCTCGGCAACCTACGGACTCCTGCGCCGCCACTTCGGTGACCTTGCGTCGGTTGAGCACCGGCTCAACGAGATCGTCCCCATCGCCTGTACCGGATGCGCCGGCACCGTTACAATACGAGTATGAGAAAGTTCTTCTCACGGTTAATCTGGCGCTTCAAAGGCGTACAGGTCCTTGCACTGGTCGGGAAAAGCGGTACCGGAAAGAGTTTTCGGGCGCGACTGGTCATGGAAAAACACGGGATATCCCTTCTCATCGACGACGGCCTGCTCATAGAAGACCAGAAGATCATCGCCGGCAAATCGGCAAAGCGAGAATCCGCCTACATGGCGGCGGTCCGCACCGCCCTTTTCACCGACCGGGATCACCGGCGACAGGTCCGACACGCAATAGAAAAGTCAAAGTTCAAACGGATACTTATTCTGGGAACCTCAGACCGGATGGTTCGAAAGATCGCCGAAACCCTCAAACTGCCGCCGCCGCGCCGCATCATCCAGATCGAAGAAATCGCCACCGCCAATGAAATCGAGACCGCCATAAACCACCGGACAACCCATGGCCGTCACGTGATTCCGGTGCCCGCCATCGAGGTACGCCGTAACTATCCCAGAATCATGGGAGACTCCATAAAGGTTATCTGGCACCGGGGATTGGGCCTCCTTTTCAAGGATAAAGCCTACGAGAAAACGGTAGTACGCCCCAGCTTTAGCGACAAAGGCACAATCACCATGAGCGAGGCGGCCCTTACCCAGATGATCATGCACTGTGTAGACGAGTTTTCCCCGGGTATTACCCTCAGCAAAGTCAACATCAAATACGACCAGCGGGGCTACCGCATTGAAATTCACCTGCAGGTACCCTACCGACTTGAACTGAAAGGCAGTATTTACAGCCTGCAGCAGTATATTGTGGAGCACGTAGAGCGTTTTTCGGGAATCATCATCGACGAACTCAATATCGTAATTGATACTGTCACCGAACCCACCTACAATTCGACGACAGACAAAGGGAAACCGAGTAAAGGGAAACCAAGAGGCGGAGGAAAGAAATGAAAAGGTATTCAGCATCAGAAGCAGTATCAACAGCAGCCCGCAGAACACTCACCGTTGTCGCCCTGTTCCTGGCGATAACCGTAATTCCGACACCATCCACTGCCGCTCAAGACCGTTCCCCTCAACCCCAGTATGAAATTCAGTCGGACTACTACCACATAACCTCCGGCGTTGACCGGGACCACGCGTCGGCAACGGCCCGCCGAATGGAGGCGATGCTACAGCTCTACAACAGCCACTTTCGCTTTCCCTTAGAAGAGCTGTCCGAGCCCTTCCGGGTCCGTATTTTTGCCTCCCAGGACAGGTATGACACGTATCTGCAGACCGTAATCGGTGAAACCAGACAGGGATTCGTCTATCTCCACTACCGGGACCCGAGAAAGAGCGAGCTCGTGGGGTACTACACCCCCGACGGCGGGCTGGAGCAGTCCCTGATCCACCAGAGTTTTGTCCAGTTCTTACGCGGTTTCATCCAGCATCCACCGCTGTGGATCCGTGAAGGCTTTGCCGTCTACTATGAAGCGTCCCGGTACAACCCGGAGACCAACCAGGCCGTATATCGGGAAAACCTCGCCTGGCTCGATACCCTGAAAGCCATCCTGGACACCGACGCCATCCCCTTCGACGCCATCCCCTTCGACACCATCCTCTCCATGACCCAGGAAGAGGCACGGAACAACCTGAACGTCTTTTACCCCCAGGCGTGGGGTATGGTCAGCTTTCTCCTTGACGGCGGCAACCCACAAGCCGGCAACCCACAAGCCCGCCTCCAAAAAGCCAGCCGACCCGCGACCAGCCGACCCGAGACCACCAATCCCGACATCAGCCGAATTCTCTGGGACAGCATCAGCGCCATGAAACCCCAGGCCTCCCTGGAAGAAAACGTGGACGCCGTCTACCGCAGCGCCTTCCGCTGGGTAGACCAGACCGATCTGACCCGGAAATTTAGAAATTACATCGCCTCCCGTAAAACCTACCAGGGCTGGGTTTCATACGGCGTAGAGGCATTCAACAACGAAGAGTACCAGACCGCAGAAGACGCTTTTATCAACGCCGTCAACCTGGATGAAGATGAGACCGGGTACGTCCCGTACTACTACCTGGGCCTCATCCACTACCAGGACGGCACCTACAGCCTGGCCGACTACTACTACCAGGAAGCCCTTGCCCGCGGATCAGACAACGCCCTGACCCTGTACGCCCTCGGCGCCAACGCCTACGCAGACAACCGTTATGATGATGCCGAAGAGTATCTGGAAGAAACCGTCCGAATCGACCCATCCTACCGCGACAAAGCCCGGACAATTCTGACACGCATCCGGGGTTAGCCTGCGCCAGCCCCTGTCCCAGCTGCCCCTGGCGCTCCCCCTGCCTGGCCCCGCCGCCGCCGAGAACGCCCACCACGAGACTCCAGGTGCGCCGGCACCTCATCGTGCATAAGCCGCCCCTTGTTCTGAAAAACCACGTTAATAGCGCCCTCAATTTCCCTGTTTGCCGGCGTCACCGGTGCAAGAAACTCCTTGACCCCGTA
>JBAYPC010000205.1:0-5623 GCA_041677905.1 Alkalispirochaeta sp.
CCGCTCCGGCCCGCCCGCCTGGGTCACATGCAGCGCCGTTTCACCCAGCTGACCGAGAATACGGACCACGTTCAGCGCCTTACCGGCTACGTCAAAGTACTGTTCTTCCGCCCGATTTACCTCTCCAGGACGCAGCCGTTCCAGCACAAGGGTTTTCTGGAACGTGGGATTCAGCGTAACCACCAGAAAAGGCCCCCTCGGCAGGGGCCCGGAAACACCGGTTCCACGAGGTTTTACCCGTGCCATTTAGAGTACCTCTCTCATGAGTTCTGCCATCATGCCCGTTGTCAGTCCCATGGGATGGTTTTTTACGTCACTGCCTTCAGCAATCTCTGCAATATCGACGGCGGTAAAACCATAGGAACTCAGACGGGGCAGCGGTGCCGCCCACCCCTCCAGCACGTTGATCAGAGATTCGACCGCCGCCTCAGGAGTATCGGTCGCTTTTGCCGTTCCCAGCAGGGCGGCTGCGTCGGCGTATGCGGCACGAACACTGTCGGCCGCAGCGGCTACGGTAACCCGCACCGACGGAGCGACCAGCAGCCCACAAACGACACCGTGGGGGATGTCACGGCGCGCCCCCATGGGCGATGCAATACCGTGAACCACTCCCAAACCCACAGAGGCCAGCCCCACTCCACTCAGGTACGCCGCCAGGGCCATATCCATCCGCAGGTCCTCCGTATCCTCTCCCCCGAGAAGCCGGGGAAAGGCACGACCGGCAAGAGCCAGTCCCTTTCGAGCGAGGGCATCGGTTATGGCATTGGCTTTTGTCGAAAGAAAAACTTCCATCAACTGGGTGACCGCATCAAGTCCGCTCGCCCGAGTCACATCCACCGGCGTTCCCAGGTACAGCTCCGGGTCGATCAAAGCCATCACCGGTACAAAATTGTCGTGCCGGAGAGACTTCTTGAAGCCCGGCGATCCGAGACTTCTCAGTACTGCGTTCTTTGTCGCTTCGCTTCCCGTACCTGCCGTCGTCGGAACGGCAATCAGAGGAAGGGTGCGCCCGTCGGGGACCAGCGTTCCAACTCCCTCCAGATATGCGCCAATTCCCGGCAGACTTCCACCGGCGCCGGAACTGCCGCCTTCGTGCATTCCAAGTGCCGCAGCGAGGGCTTTAGCGGCGTCCATAACACTGCCGCCCCCAATCGCCACTACCGAATCACAGTCCGGAAGGTCCCTCAGCACCTCATCCCTGAAACGGTCTACCATTTCGGGGGTCGGTTCCCCCCGGGCGGTGAAGTCGAGAAATGCAATTTCTCTCTCCAGAAAACCGTCGGTAAGTCGGCTCCACACCTCTTTGCCCCGTACGGAGCGTCCCCCGGTGACGACAGCCACGGAGCGGTGTCCTTTCTGGGCGAGGATGCGGGGCAATTCCCCGGTGATTCCAGGAGCTGCCCGCAATTCCGGTTGGCGTGACACATACAGTTTGTTCATACATTGACTCCGATCATTCGCACATCAGTTTACAATGGTACACTTCGTCGTCACCGAAGGTCTACGACGGAATAGTGCGATAATTATATTGCAACGGGTACCTTTACCCAGATTTTCAGTTGTGTCCTTCTCGAAAGGGCATTATCATTAAGGGACAAATTAAGATACGCAGGTAACTGCGGGTCAATTTTTTAACGTCAGGAGGATCTTTATGAAGAAGTTCACCCTTATTTTGGGAGTTCTGTTGCTCACCGTGTCCATGGTGGCAGTCGCCCAGAGCGTCAACGACGATTTCTCGTCCATGCGAAACTGGCGGGCCGGTTCCGGGGACTGGGTCGTTCGTGGTGGTCGTCTGGTTCAGCAGAGCACCAATGCGGTCCTTGCCCGCATCGACCGTCCGGCACGACAAGCTGGAGAGTATGAACTGGAATTCGCGATTCGCTACGTCGACGGCGGATACAAGAACATGGAAGACTTCCGCAAGGGAATATACCACGCCGGATTTGGAATACATCTTGGTGTAGAGAATCCCGCGCTGGGGAAACCTTCCTGGGGTGCAGGCAACAGCTACCTGCTGTGGTTGAACCTGGATACGCGCCCGGAGACGCGACGCAACTATCCCGAACACTACGGTTTCCGTGCACAGGTCTACAAAAGCGACAGTAACTCCCGCATGAAGCTCGCTCGGGACCCCGCTATTTCCCGCGACCCTGACCTCAGACGGGTCGTTGTCGACGACTATATGAGCATTGACCTCATTGCCGCACTGCGGGCATGGGGTGTAAACATCTCCATCGACGATCTTGGTCAATATCTCAATCGGGATGTACCGATTAACATCCGCGTAAACACCCGTACCGGCAGTATCGGCGTTCTCGATCCTACTGCGCCGGTTCGTTTCTATTTCAATGTAGATCCTAAAGTTCTCGCGGGTAATTACGTGTCCTTGCGGACCAACAGTCTCGCCGCAAGTTACAACTACTTTACCATCGACTGAATTTTGGCAGACCTGTTCAGCTTGGACTGAACTGAAGTTGCAAAACAAAACCGGGCGTCTTCCGCCCGGTTTTTTTATTCCTCTTTCCAATACCCCCTTTCCAATGTCGTGGTACAATCGCCTCCATGAGTATGACAATTCCCCAACTTTTGCAGGATATCGCACAGCGCTACCCTGACAATTCGGCCCAGTTGTTCAAAGACGACGACGGAACGTTCCATCCCCGAACATGGCAGGAGCTACGCACCTTGGTTGACCGCTGTGCAGCCGGCCTTGAAGCTCTCGGCGTCCGACGTGGTGACCACGTCGGTCTCATCTCCGAAAACCGGGCGGAGTGGTTTATCGCCGACCTCGCTACAATGACAATCGGTGCGGCCGACGTTCCCCGCGGGAACGACGCGACACCCAAAGAGCTGGCGTTCATTCTCGGTGTCACTGAGACGGCGGTCGTCTTTGTAGAAAACAAAACCCAGCTGACCAAGGTTCTTGACGTATCCGACCAGATTAGCGCGTTAAAGACTATCATCCTGCTGGACAACACCTTTGACGGCGCTACAGAAACTAACGGGACGATTACCGTCACCAACTTCGAAGACATCCTCTCCAAAGGCGCACAGGTGCTGGAACAAGATCCCCGACGCATCGATACAGCCCGGGACGCCGGCGACGGAGATGACGTTGCGACGGTCATCTTTACTTCCGGAACTACCGGTGAGCCTAAAGGCGTCATGCTCAGCCACCGGAATTTTCTCCACCAAGTGGAAAACGTCCCCCTTCTTATAGATGTCGGCCCCGATGATATCTGGCTTTGCGTGCTGCCGGTCTGGCACTCATTTGAACGGATAATGCAGTACGTCTCCCTGGGAGCGGGGTCGGCCCTCGCCTATTCCAAACCGGTTGGGAAGATCATGCTGGCCGATTTCCAGAAAGTCCGTCCCACCTGGATGGCAAGCGTCCCCCGTATCTGGGAAGCGATCCGTTCCGGTATTTACCAGAATGTAAAAAAGGGGAGTGCCGTAAGTCGGGCTCTTTTTTCGTTCTTCGTCAGAGTCGGCGGTGCATGGGCGTCTCTCCGCGACATGTTTACCGGACGACTGCCCCGATTCCACAAACGCGTGCGAGCCGTTGACGCCGTCCTTGCCGCTGTGCCGCTGCTATTGCTGACGCCGTTCAAGCTCCTCGGCGACGTTCTGGTCTTCAGTAAAATCCGCGCCCGCCTCGGCGGCCGTTTCAAAGCGGGGATATCCGGCGGTGGAGCGTTACCGTCGGTGGTGGACAAGTTTTTCTCCGCCGCCGGTGTTCTGCTCCTTGAGGGTTACGGCCTCACCGAGACGGCGCCTGTTCTGGGAGTACGGGCGCAAAAGCATCCCGTACCGGGGACAGTTGGTCCAGTATTTCCCGGGACCGAAATCAAGATCGTAGACGACAACGGGAATACCCTCTCCCCCGGAGAGCAAGGTGTTGTCTTTGCCCGGGGCCCTCAGGTCATGAAGGGGTACTACCGGCGACCCGACCTGACCTCTCAGATTCTCTCCGATGACGGTTGGCTCAACACCGGCGACCTGGGAATGCTCACCTGGGACAATGAACTGAAGATCACCGGCCGTGCCAAAGACACCATTGTCCTATTGGGTGGAGAGAACATCGAACCGGCGCCCATTGAGGAGCGCTTGAGGGAGTCTGAGTTTATCTCCCAGGCGGTCGTTCTTGGCCAGGACCAGAAGTTTCTGGCAGTTCTGATCGTACCCGATTTCGAGGTCCTGGACGCCTGGGCGGCGGATGAACAGATTACCGTCTCATCTCGGGATGCTCTGGTGGAAGAACCACGGGTTCGCACCCTGTTCAACCAGATAATCTCCGGCCTGGTCAGTACCCACAACGGATTCAAGTCGTTTGAACAGATATACCGGTTCACTCTGCTGCCGGTAGAGTTTACGGTAGGTGAAGAACTATCGGCCAAACAGGAGATAAAACGGCACGTTATCCAGGAGCGATACGGTCGTCAGATTGAGGCGCTTTTTTCTTGAGTTCGAAACATAGTTCGGTCTTGATCCAAACCCTGCCGGGCCAGTTCTTCCATTCGGCGGACGAGATGGTACATGGCGATGGTATCAACGGCGCAGTACGCGGCGATCTCGTCACTGCCGGGCAGATAGGCGGCTGAATCGGGCACAAGGCGGTCGAGGATGGTATTTACCCCCTCCGCCGCCCGGGCCCCCGCGACAATCGACGGCGGAACACCATGTGCGGAAATGGCATATCCGTCCGCAAGACGAATGAGGCCCAAATTGGCGTGCATCCCGTCCTTGACCGTCTCATTCTGGTAGTTTTGTTCGTCGGAAAAAGCGGGCAAGACCCGCTTCAGTGAGATTTTACCACGCTGTTCCGGGTGGTACAGGCGGAACTCTGAAAACGGTACGAGCAAGTCGACCATACGCTGCGTGATCTGTCTCCCTTCGGTCTCTTGACCGGCCCGGGCGGCCAGCTGACGGATCATGGCAACCTCAAAGAGTCTGCCGAACACCACGATAGAGCCGCTTGTACCGACAACATCCAACATCCACGAAAAGAAACTGGCCCGCTGATCTTTTCCCGTTTCCGCCACAAAAAGCCGACCTTCCGGCGGGGAGTAACGTTCTCGCTGTACGTGAATCGAAGCGATCACCGGCGTGTGTTCGTACGGGGACAGGCCTGCAAAGAACGGCAGCGATGCGGCAAATCCTTCAAAATCGAGATAAAACACCGGGTACTCAAGAGATGAAACGAAGTGCTGTAACTGCGGCGGATCGATATAAAGGGCATCATTGACAACTGAATCGATCTGAATGCGCTGCTTTTCGGTAAGTCCGCGAAATCCCGCCGGGATTTCGCGGATATCCGTAATACCCTCTTCGATCAGCTTCCGTACAACTTCACCGCCTTTGTGAAGGGTCCGGACGCTGAATCGGTCACGGATATTCCGTGGGCGAGGTGTGCAGATATCACATCCCTGGGAGCACCGGTAACCGGGATCGATCTCCTGGCCCGATGCGGCACTAACGAGCTCCGCCAGTTCCGCACGCACCTCATAAACACCTTTTTGAGCGCGTTTCAGCATGTTACTTTCGGTGTAAAGCTCCGCCATATCGACATCGGAGCTTTGAACCAGAGTTGTATGTTTGTTGAGGTAGTACAGGTGCAATCCCG